>WJIP01000130.1 GCA_014730185.1 Caldithrix sp.
ATTTTATAGAAAGGCAGGTGATCGCTATGGTTTGATTAACATTTTAAATTAACTAACGCATCATTTAAACTTTCAAATTAATGAAGGAGGTAACATTTTGAAAAAGACCATTTTTCTCGTGCTGGTAATCAGCCTATCGCCGCTATTTGCCGGCAACCACTTTGGCATAAAAGGCGGCATAAACACTTCTACCTTTTACGATGACGACGACAGCGCTTTTTTACGCGGCTATAGCTATGGCATCAATTACGAATATTCGTTTATGGAACATTATTACATTGGAACCGGCTTGTATTATTCCAAGATAGGCGGGTGGCTAAAAAATAAAGTGCTAATAGTTGAACACCTCGAAACTTTGGGCCGAATTGATATTAGAGCAAGTGCAGGATATTTAATAATTCCATTAAATGTTGGCTATCTTTTAAACGTAAAAAAGAATTATTTGTTTAAAGTATATACCGGCTACTCTTATTTATTCCCGTTTATAGATTATACTTATCGCGATGACAAATATGTAATAAACGATTCTATTGATCCTGATTCAAATATTGACTACGATTTTCGAAGTATTGGAAGGGGTGAATCTGTCTTTCCCACTGGCAAATATGCCAATTCCGCAATTAACTTAGGCGCCGCTATGGTGTATAAGCGTTATTGCCTTGATTTGAGTATGCATTACCAAATGGATGATTTCGGTACCTTTGATAATCTCTCCAAAATCAAAAAAAGTTTAATCACTTTTGAAATGTTACTCGGTTTATATTTTTAAAAACAAGGAGGATCATAAAATGTGTTTCAAAAAGATATTTACACTCTATTTTGCACTATTAATCACTGTGCCATTGGCTCAACTTTGGGCCGACGGCTATGATGTATTATATAACGATGTCGGTCATATTAATAACGGCAGCCGCATTGATTGGTATCCGGCCGGATTGCTGGACGATACCCCCAGGACGGCAAGCATTATTTACAATGTAACCAATCATGGCGTTTCCCCCGCCAATGACGGCCAAACCAACTATGCCAGTTTGCAGTCATTAATCAACACGAAAAGCGGAAATTCCTATTTATCTCTGCTTTATTTCCCGGCCGGTGAGTATAATTTCAGCGGCACAATCGAATTCGATCCCTCTGACTATAATATCGTTCTACAGGGTGCGGGGACAGACACTGAACTAAAATTTACGGTCGGCGTGGCAAGTATTGACAATCCTTCGGCTAATCAGGAGTCCCAACGGGACGCAATAATCGCCTAATGGATGGGATATTAAAGACCATCGGATTACGCGCCGTTGGCGCTTTATTGGTGTTGGCTTGATGGCCGTTTCCAGGGCTTCGCCCCGGGCTAATATATCTTGCCCCTTTGGGTCATTTAAAACAAAATGGCCGGGCTAACGAAAAACCAAAAAACAAACTCCTACCGAAGGCATCCCGCTCCGGCGGGAAAATAACAAATAATGATTAAATTCCAATTATCCAATTGACAAACCTACCTTGCTATGCAATAGCCGTTTTGGTCATTGAAGATTGTGATTTCAAATTTGTTTGTAATTTGGGATTTGAGATTTGTAATTTTCCCCATGGCCGTTTCCAGGACTTCGCCCTGTTATTGCATAAGATGGATTCCTGACTCGCTGCGTTCTCAGATATGACAGGGGCTAGCGCGTCTGACTTGAAATTGTCATTCATGTGCCCTGTCCGCCTTCTGGGGGAAAGCAGGATTCAATGACCTGTATTATCCAGCGAGCGCTAAAGCTTGGATCATTTAAAACATAATTAACCTCGTCAATAAGGTTGTAAAAATTTCTAAAATTTCATTTGCGTGTTTATTTTTTTTTTTTAGATTACATCAGTTGCTTTTGATTTAATCCGGCATTATGCCGCATCAGCAGCGCCTACGCTGATGAGGTAAGCCGACAGATGGCGGAAGAGCCCGCCGCACCGGGTGCAAGGCCCGGCAAATAGTGCAAACCGCCGGGGGCGGATTTTTATGCCAACCGGTGGGCCTGTCCGCCTACCGGCGGAACAACGGATTAAATGAAAGAAAGCGAGATTATTTATGGCTAAGTTATTTCTTAATTTTTCAAGCTCAATAAATATTCAATATAAGCACTCACCGTTAAAATATTTTACTTCATACTAGCTTGAAGAGGTGTAAATCTGTTACAATTTATTTCAAATTATCAATTCAATTTGGTTAGTTTCGAAAATATATGATAGAAACATTTTACCATAAAAAAACATAAGCTCGAATAAAAGTTTAACATCTTTCATTAAGAGGTATAATAATGCGTATCATTTATTTTCTCATTCCCTTAATTTTTATCGCCATGGCTTGCGGTATTTTGGATAGTAGTAAGGACCAGGATAAACTTCCCGGAAAAATTGTGTTTTCCGCAGAGGACTCCACCGGTACTGAACAAATATATACTATGTATGCCGATGGATCGGGAATCAACAAACTCACTGATTTTCTGCCCAGTGAGCTGGCAATTAATCCTTCATGGCGCCCTGATGGTAAAAAAATTATTTTTTCTTCATGGAAATTCGGCACTTCCGCCGGCCCTGCATTATGGGTGATGGACGCCGATGGTTCAAACCAACACGTTTTGTATGATCCGGAACCTGACAACATCCATGTTCCGCCGATCGCCGGTAAATATGCCCAATGGAGCCCCGACGGTAGAAAAGTAGTTTACGAGCTCTGCGTAAATTGTCAACTTATGACTAATCTGGATATACTCATTTTTGATACTGTATCCAAAGATATTAAACAGCTTACAACCCCGCCTTTTAGTGAAGGAAGACCGGATTGGAATCCGGTGGATGACAGAATTGTATTTGTATCCGACAGGGACTATAAAGACGCCGATTCTTTGCGATTTAGAGATGATTTATATGTCATGGATGCCGAGGGAAATAATGTAAATAGAATCACCCAGACCGGCTACGCCGGCCAACCTTTGTGGAATCCAAATGGGGAAGCTATAACATTTTATTCTAGCTCCTCACATTCGGTATATCAAATCAATTTACAATCCGACAGCATTTCTCTATTAAAAAAAGGCTTATCTGATACAATCCACTTATTACCGAATGCCTGGGGACCTGACGGCCGTTACTTATTAATAACAGCTTTTGATTATGAATACCCACGAACGAATACCTTGTATATTTTGGATCTGGAAGATAACGAACTGCAAAGTATTTATTCAAGGTCTTCTTATGATAATGCCAACCGGATAATTCATGGAGCGGATTGGAATTATTGACCTTAAAATAATTGAAAAATGATATGCAGTACCGGCAAATCAATATAAACACCAAACGTAAAATTTTGAACGAATGCTTAAGACCGCCTCCGAGAGGCATCCTTAAAAGAATGCAAATGAATAAAAGTGTGTCTGAATATAAGTTTATATCTTGTATTGTATACGGCGTTGAGAATTCACTGAAAATATCAATTTTAAATTGCTTAATTAAGGAAACCTTAAATAAATAATTTTCTAAGGAGGTTTTAATATGAAACTGCTTATAAATGCATTAATATTACTGTTATTTATTTTCCAAGGTCTATCTTTTGGTCAAGCAAAACCAGATTCTATTCGACAAAGTGCATGGATATCCTTCAAAAATAAAGAAGGTGAAAGCTGGAAGATAAGATGGAATGAAGAAACTGGACTTCCACGGACTATTTTCAATGGCCTTACCAAAACGTATTCGGGAAATGCCAGATCCGCTGTTAAAATTTTGTTCAAAGAACATAGAAAACTGTTTGGATTTAAAGAGGGGTTAACCGATCTTAAACATTTAAGAACCCAGAAAAACCGCGGAGTACGCCATGTAACCTTGCAACAATATTACCAGGGAATTCCGGTGGAAGAAGCTCAATACAAAGTTCATATCCGAAAAAACGGCCGGGTGGATATGATCAACGGATTTTATTACCCTGAGATAAACATTTCAATTACACCTTCCATTTCGTCGAACAAGGCCATTGAAATCGTAAAAAATGACTTAACTATAGTAAACCCATCAGGGCAAAGCAGCACAACCCAATTGGTAATATTTCCAACTCAAGAAGATAAGTTTAGACTTGTCTGGAAAGTCATATTTTTTGCTGAACAGCCTTTTACCGATTGGTTGTATTATGTAGATGCCGGTTCCGGTCAAGTTGTTGAAAGATTTAACAGGATTATGCATGTAACAGGAATTGGCAATGTCTATCCCACACACCCGGGGATTTCATCTTCTGCAACTAAGGATCTATACAGGCTCAATGGCAGTGGATTTTTGCAAGGCGACTATGTACATGTTCAAAATGATGAAGCCTCCGAAGCTTATTCAATATATCATGATTTTAGATATGGCGCGTCCGATACCCATTTCGATGAAGCAAATTTATATTATCATGTGGATGATTTTAAGCATAATTATATTTCCGGACTTGGAAGCACTGGTCCTATTCAAATTACTGCCCACGCACATTCGAACTACTATCCGGGACCCAATAATGCCTGGTTCTCCCGTTCTAGCGGAGACATATATTTTGGGGATGGTACAGGAAGCGGGTTTAATCCATTTTCCAGGGAAGATAAGATCATCTACCATGAATATTCCCATGCTGTTATCTATGATATAAATACCGGTATACAATCTACAGATAATGAAGAAGAAGGAGGCATTAGCGAGGGTACGCCCGATTATTTTGCAGGCGCTCATACTGGGCGCTCGGTAATCGGTGAGTATGCTGCTCCTGATTATCAAAGAGATATGTCTAATCCTGACATTAATTCTTATTCAGAGTATGATTCAAAAGAATCTGTTGAAGCCCATGAGGGGGGCGAATTTTTTTCAGCTATCCTATGGGATTTGCGATATAAACAAGACATTGTAGATTCTCATGCTGATTTTCTTGTATACGACGCATTATACAGAATTTCTGGAGAACCAACTTTTCTGGAATTTCGTGATGCCATGATGGCGGCGGATGATAATGCTTATGGTGGGAATCACAACGATTTGATTCAGGATACATTTGCTGATTGGGGTATTGGTGAGCATACACCTGGTCCACTGAGTGTTTCCATCATCGGCCCGGACTTGTTAGAGCCTAATGAAACCGGGACATTTACCGCACATCCTTCAGAAGGTAGTGGTACATACACAAATTACCGGTGGTGGTGGCGAAATGATGCAGGCGGCGAATTTAATCCTTATGTACCTCCCGGTGATACATGGTATGAACTTACTTCATGGGAAGGCCATCAGACAATTAATATAGGAAAACCGGATGATTTTTCTTTAAAATGCGAAGTAACAGATTCAGACAATACTACGGCAACAGACATACATTCGGTTTATGTTGGAGGCTTATACAAATCTTCCGGCGACATCGCCAAAGTATCCCAACCGGTTCCGGAAACCATTGAGTTAAGCGGCAACTATCCCAATCCGTTTAATCCGTCCACAACCATAAAATTCGGTTTGCCGCAGGAAGCACAGGTCAAACTATCGATTTTCTCCATCACCGGCCAAAAGATTGTGACGCTGGCCAATGGTTTTTACAACAAGGGTTATCATGAAATCCAATGGGACGGCAAGAACAGCGCCGGTAAGCATGTGTCCAACGGCGTGTATATCTACGCCTTAAAAACCGTCGATCGCAAACTAATCAAAAAAATGGTTTTTGCCAAGTAAACAGGGGGCATACAAAACCGTTAGGTTTTAACTAATGGCTGTCATAATTCATGGCAGCCATTGTTTCATCAAATGCGCTGGCAATCAAAACTTTAAAATCCCAAAATACAAACTCCTACCGCAGGCATCCCGCCCCAGCGGGAAAATAACAAATAATATTCAAATTCCAATTATCAAAATTACAAACCTACCCCGAAGTGCTTAACATCATTCGGTCATGGGGGATTGTGATTTGAAATTTGTTTGCAATTTGTGATTTGGTATTTTCCCGATGGCCGTTTCCAGGGTTCCGCCCTTCGATATTATCCTTTGGCCCCTTCGGGACGGGGCATTGCAGCCATTAGTTACCCATAAGGAATAACCGGGCATTTGGAATTGGTAACTGTAAATATGTCCGACATCGGTTATTTCCCGGATCGAATCGGAAATTCCGTATTGCCTCACCCCCTTCAATTCCCCCTCCCCATCGCGTAGCGGGATGG
>WJIP01000131.1 GCA_014730185.1 Caldithrix sp.
ATGAATATGTGGCCGGAGAATATGTGTTTAAAGATGCCGGTAAAACCATCACTGCTTTGGCCAACTCCGTTAATGTATTGCAGGATGTTTGGGCCAATCGTTACTTCGGCTTGATTCCCATGGGCCTGCGGGCAGGCGAGTGGCTTAATCTGCAAAATAAACTGGAATTGCATGTAATCGGCGACCCCACATTCCGGTTCGGTCCCAAAAAACCGATTGAACCTACAATTCCCGGGGTACAGCTTGTTAACGAAGATATGCTGGATCGTTGGTTAGAGAAGGAGCCTGCAGCCCTGCAGCTATTGGGCATTAGGAAGTTATATGAAACTGAACAAGAGGATGCTCTGGATGTACTGGAAGCCATATACCGGCAATCCGCCTCCGCCAATGTCCGGCTGGAGGCCCTGGCCTGGTTGGCTGAAAGCCGGTCGGATATATTTTATAACATCCTTGAAACATCGGTTAATGATCCCAATGAACTGATCAGGCGGTTAACCGTGAAATGGATGGGTGAATCGGGAAGGCACCATTACTTACCGGCGTTAGCTTATGCCCGTGTTCATGATGTTTCCGAACGAGTACGGTTTAATGCCAAAAACAGTCTTGCATTTATTGATCCCGGTAAAGCCCTCGGGCATTTAAGCGATGTTTGGAGCCAATTGGAAAATGACTATCATAAACAAAACATAAAATATATCATTAATTCCATGGAACGCTCCCGGGAATGGTTAAATGAAGAGATTATTCCGGCATTAAGGGACACATCAACAATTAGCAAAGACCGGTATGCCGCATGCAGGACACTTCGCAATTATCACTTCCATAAGGCTGTACCGGTTCTTCTCCAAGTATTGAACGATGATCATCAGGAAATGCAGTTAAGGATAAATGCGGCCGAAGCGCTGGGCTGGTTTCAATATAGTTTGCATCGTTCATTAATCATTGAGCGATGCTCGCAAATATTGAAAAAACAGCAGGTCCCTCAAGCGTTAGCCGATGAGATCATGAAAACGAAGCTTCGATTGACAATGGGCCCTAATAATTCCATAACACCATGATTCAGTGGTTTTAAAAATATGCTTACGTTATTGGCCGGGTTAACGTCAGGTAAGCAAAAATATACGAGCGTCCATATTATTGGATCTCAAAACATAAAAGTCATTAATTGATACGGTTGTAAAAAAACGGAGAAACGGTTACAAAACCCGATGAAGGTATGCTATCATTGAATCAAATACATTACGATGAAGAGGTTAGCAATGGACTATGTAGTGGAATGTAATAATCTGACACATTATTATGGTAAGCGGCTGGTATATGAGGATATGAGTTTCAAAATCAAAAAAGGTAGTATCTTTGGTCTGTTGGGTAAAAACGGAACCGGTAAAACCACTACCATAAACATCTTAAATGGTTATCTTAAACCCCGGTCCGGACAGTGTCTGTTATTCGGTGAAGATTCACAGCGGTTATCCCCGGCCACCAAAGCCCGTATCGGGTTTTTAATGGAAGGACACATTCAGTATAATTTCATGAACCTGTATCAGATTGAAAAATTTTACTCTGCGTTTTTTACCAACTGGCGCCGGGATGCCTATTATGAATTGATGCAAAAGCTGGAAGTTTCGGACAAACAAAAAATAGCCAACATGTCCTGCGGTCAGCGCTCGCAGGTGGCGTTAGGTTTGATTTTAGCTCAAAATCCGGATTTAATGGTGCTCGATGATTATTCAATGGGACTGGATGCCGGGTACCGCAGATTATTCCTGGACTATTTAAACGAATATGCCAGGGCCGAGAACAAGACCATTTTTATTACATCCCATATCATCCAGGATTTGGAAAATTTCATCGATGATTGTGTAATTCTGGATTACCGGGGTGTTTTGCTGGCTTCACGGGTAAAGGATTTTCAGGATAATTTCAAACAATTCAGATTTGAGCTGCAACGTCCGGAAACTTTTAAGATTGAAAAGGACGATATTGTGCGTAATTATGAGTGTATTAAAAATCATGGTGTCATATACACGTTTAGCGATCAACAGACTATCGAAAAACATTTACAGGAACGCAATATTGATTATGATAAATTCCATCAGGAGCCCATGAGTCTAGAGGAAGCCTTTATCGGATTAACCGGAAAATATTAGGAGTGGATATGATAAAAGCATTACTGTATAAAGAATGGCTAAAAATGAGATGGGGCGTGCTGAGCATGCTGCTCCTGTTTGTAATAAATATTGTATACATTATTTTGCAACTGGATTACACCATGCGTATGTATGAAGCACACCAGATTTGGTATAATACTTTTATACGAGGTATGTTGTTTTACAGCGGTACGCTGGTTTATCTGCCATTTCTTAGCGGCCTGGTGATTGCCATTTTACAATTTTATCCGGAAGTCAGTGACAACCGGTTAAAATTGACGCTACATTTACCAATGACCGAATTAGGCATCACTCTTTTGATGATCGGCTTTGGTACAGCCATATTGATTTTGACTTATTGGGTTGCTTATGCGCTGTTGACCCTGTTAACCACCATCTATTTTCCGATGGAGTTGATCTTTTCCATGTGGATTACCAGTCTGCCCTGGTTTTTAGGCGGTTTGATGGTTTACTGGATGGTAACCGCTATTTTTATTGAGCCGGCCTGGAAATTCAGACGTATATTGCTAATTATTCTGGCTTATTTTCTGGTACAACCGTTAATCACGGTCTATAATTATAATGCGTTTGCCCATTCATTAACAAAATTTTTTATTCTCAGTTTACTTACGTTTCCCCTGTTTTTCATTTCACTCGATCGATTTCGCAAAGGAGTCTATTAATGCGTCTGCAAGTAAGTCGAATATTTTTGATGATTTTGTCTGTTTATGTTATGGCGATTTTTATACCGCGTTTATACTGGATGGTCTTTGATGAAGGCATCCGCGCCCCCTTTGTACAATATAGTTCTGTAATCGACCAGTTTATTGTGATGGATTTTAACCGTAAGGACATTTATACATATGATGAAGACGGTAATACCTACACCATGAAGGAAAGTGACGAATTGTTGCCGTTGTTTAACTATAGAAGGCTGGCAGCCAGAGGAATAATGCCGGACTCATTAAAAGGGCAACCCATCAAGGTGGAAGAGGTACGTAAAAACAATTTTTACATACGCATCCGTCCCTATAATGTACAACCACCGGAGATAAGATTATATCCATTACTTGAATCAAAACCCGAGAGAGGCCAATTGGCTTTACCCGAAAACTATTTTCGCATCAATGAACGCATGGAATTTATTAATGCCGGGGCCAATGTTATCCAACCGGAATTAACCCAAAGCTTTACGAACGCCTTACAGGAAAATGGCTTCGCCTTTCCGGCTAAAACCGTAGCCGGTAATCCTTCTACCAAAAAACCATTCGACGAAGGCTATTTTATTGCTGATCAAAAAGATGATTTGTACCATGTTAAAATGATTGAAGGGAAACCTTATGTTCGAAATACACGCATCCCCGATTCCATAGTCGTTAAAGAATTATTCATAAGTGAACGCACGCTTAAAGAATTTTACGGCGTGTTGATTTCACAGAACAATCATTTATATTTTATCATGTATGATGATTACCGTCTGCAAAAAATAGCTTCCGGCAATTATAATGCCCATCGGGATAATGTTTTAATTCTGGGCAATCTGTTTTATCGAAACATATCCATTATCAAGGATGACCATATTAATGTGTATGCTTTGAACCGGAATTATGAGATAATTGATAGTTATCAGCAGAGCTGGCAAACCCGGTATCAGAAAAAAGCGGGTGTGGTTAGCCGCTACTTGTTCCCTTTTACGCTGACACTTCAGAGTGATAAAACCAGGTTCGTTGACCTTTATTTTAGATTTAATTTACAGACAGCACTTTGGGTCAATATTGTGTTTTTTATTGTATTGGCTAGCTGGATAGGTTATAAATACAACGTTGCCTGGAAGCAAATGATACCTCATTTGCTGATTACATTAATGACTGGTATCTTTGGATTCATTGCTGCCTTGATATTTTCCGAAAAAAGTTAAACTGCAGATTCATTTTGAACAGGAGCCGATTATGCGTAGCTTCAAAACTGAAAATTTATATCGAAAACTCCCGCAGTATATCATTATCGTTTTACTGGCTTACATGGTGGTAAGGTTATTTCTGGACGCCAACTACCTGGCTGATTTTGAGAAATATTGTCCCTTTGGCGGAATGCAGGCTTTGGGTAGCTTTATGATCACCAACACTCTGGCATGTACCATGAATGAGACCCAGATTTTTATGGGCATTGCTTTGTTCGCCGGCGTTATTCTGGTGAGCAAATTGTTTTGCAGTTACCTGTGTCCATTAGGCCTCTTTACGGAATGGCTGGGCAAACTGGGCCAACGGTTCAAGTTGCGATGGACGATCAGAGGGATGGGAGACCGGCTGTTGCGCGTGTTAAAATACGCCTTATTGTTTGTAACGCTTTATTTTACATTCAATAGCAGTGAGCTGTTCTGTAAAAAATACGATCCCTACTATGCCGCTTTCAGCGGTTTCGACAGTGATGTCTTTTTATGGTATGCCATTCCGGCCATTGCCATTACTGTGTTGGGCGCTTTTTTTGTCCGGCAGTTCTGGTGTAAATATTTGTGCCCTTTAGGTGCGGCATCCAATATTTTTGTAAATGTTTTACCTCTGGCCGCCATCGTATTGATTTATACGCTCCTGCGGGTGCTTGGCGTGAACTTAAATTGGATCTGGTTAATAGCAGCCCTTTCTGTGGGCGGATTTTTACTGGAGGTGCTGCGCATGAAAGGGATTGCATTACCACCCGTAAAAATTACCAGAAATGATAAGGCCTGTACCAATTGTCTGGCTTGCGATGAAGCATGCCCTATGGATATTCCCATATCCGAACAAAATCCGGTACGGCATATCGATTGTCATTTATGCGGTGATTGTCTGGATGCCTGTCCGGAGGGTAATGTATTGCAAATGAATCGCCGCAATATGCGCTGGTTGCCGCCGTTGGCAGTGGTGGTATTGGTCGCTCTGGGCATTGGCCTGGCTTCGACCATTCAGCTTCCCACCATCAATTTAACATGGGCTGATGGTCAGCAAATGGAAACCGCCGCTGTATTTTCCAAAAGCGGTCTAAAAAACATCAAATGTTATGGCAGCTCCATGTCATTTGCCAATCGCATGAAACGCGTCGATGGCGTACTCGGTGTGAAAACGTACGTGGAAACTAATCGGGTAGATATATATTATGATCCGGCTTTACAGGATGAACAAAAGCTGGATCAGGTTATCTTTACTCCGGCTAAAACGTTAATTCGTTTTCCGATGGAAGGGGTAAATAAAGTCCATCGGGCCCAGTTTGCCATCGATCATCTATTCGATTCATACGATACATTTTATTTGACAAAACTACTCCAACAGGCTGAAGGGATCTACGGCTTCACAACCGCTTACGGTGAACCGGTGGCAACGGAAATCTATTTTAACGGGCATCGGATCGATGTGTCTGATATTAAGGCGGTGATTGAAAGCGATCAGGTAACATATGTTAGTCGGGGCAAATCCTATTCGCAGTCTTTACGTTTTGCAGTGGCCTCAGTATCCGACACCGTAGAACAGGTGGAAGTACAGCAGTTCAAACGTAACATGTTTGATCCTTACGATCGTAAATTTAATGGCTATGCGAAATATGCTGAATCGCAACTACGTGTTTATAAATTACCTATGCCGCAGGCATTGAATCCGAATTTGCGAAGAAGAATCAGTTATTTGGTAAGTCATCTGTCCTCCGATAGCGCCGTAGTCCGTTTTCGTACGGTTTATGAGGACAAACCCCAGGCGCTCGTATATTTTGTTGAAGATGCCGGTGACGGTGAACATGTATATGAATTATTGAATAAAGCGCAATTGACGGTTCATTACAGAAACGGAAAGACCGCTCAAGTCCCGAATCCGTTTAAGTTTGCCCAAAAGGGTAAAACGTTAACAGCGCCGTGACAGCAATTTTCATGTGCCAATTCCATCCCCTTTACCGGGGATGGAATTACATTTGAATTTTTTCTCTGCTCATGATACCTTGCCTCTTTTTGTGAAACATCATCAAACTGTTTATCGAAATGAAATGAAACGGATTTTCTATTTACCGGGTTGGGTGTTATTCATATTGTCGCTCATGGCTTTGTGCATTTTAGGGTATCTTGGGTGGAGGCAAGCGGAGAACCGTTATCTTGCCCGACAGTATATTTTGGAACATGCCAGTGAACATGCCGAGGAAACCGTGTGCGTCGGTTACGTGAAAATCATTTCCGAAAACAGACGCTTAATTACAGCTGAAAACAGCCGCGGCGACCGGTTTCAATTTATTCGTTCTAATATCAGCCCGGACATTGGGGAAACCTGGTCGGCGACCGGATCGGTCAATAAAAAAGGGCGTATTCATGTGCAACAATGGATGCACCATCCCATGCGCACCTCCAAGTATGTTTTTTCCGCTTTGTCGTTAGTACTGGTTCTGTATTTTATCATACGTTACATCCGGTTTGATTTTAACGATCTGGTTTTCCGGGACCGTTCCCTGCATTTAAGCCGCAAGCTTAAACGGAAATAAGCATTATGCCGGATACCTTTACCCATATCGCTTTACCCACAATCGCCCGGCGATGGATCAAACGACCGCTATCTATGCCGCTTGTCCTGATCGGTACGGTACTGCCGGATTACTTCAGAGAAATTTTCGGTTTATTAATGCCGGATCTGTATGGTGCGGCCACAATGATTTTCCATACACCCATTGGGGTTGTTTTCAGCAGTATGCTGGTGGCGGCATTTTTTGATCAACGACAAAGAAGTACCGTTTGGGTAAGTGTGATCGGCGGTCAGTTGATTCATTTACTGTTTGATTTTATACAGGGTTATTTATGCGGCGGTAGTTTATACTGGTTATTTCCCTATTTCAAACCGTTTCATCTGGGTTTGTTTCCGGTAACCGGCTGGCCCTATGTTTTTGCCGTATCCATGACTCTTTTTGTTTTATATATTGGTTATAGCGTTTGGCGTAATGGCGGTTTTCACCGTGTAAAGCGTCATAGATGATGATATTTATAAAGCGTACCCTCAAATCGCACCATATGTAAAAGACACTCCTTGCTAAAAAATTCACAAAAAGCTTGACTCTGTTTGCCGTCGCCTGTATATTCTTGTGAAAAAAATAACATTGTGAAATGAAAAACAACAGGATGTCTCGGCGGATGATATCAGCAAAAACCATTGAACGGCTTGTGCTCTATAAGAGATTGTTAAAACATATGGCCGCGGAAGGTAAGCGTCACATTTTTTCCCATGAATTGGCCGCTCTGGTCAATAATTCACCGGCTCAGGTACGTCGCGACTTAATGCAGATGGGATACACCAGCCGGTCGGCAAAAGGCTATGAAGTCCTCTCGCTGATCGATGAAATTCACCAAATACTGGCAAGCGGCCGTAAACAAAATATGGTGCTGGCCGGTGTCGGTAATTTGGGGCGGGCGTTGCTGTCTTATTTTAGTTATCGCCAACCGGCGTTGGAAATCGTGGCTGCTTTTGACAGCGATCGGAATAAGATCGACCGGGTTATCGGCGGTTGCCGTTGTTACCACGTCGAAGACATGATCGATAAAATCGGCACGTTTAAAGCTACGATTGGCATCATCACGGTACCGGCCGAAAGAGCCCAGCAGGTTGCTGATAGTATGGTCGAAGGGGGTGTTCGGGCTATTCTGAATTTTGCTCCTGTACCTGTTCAACTGCCCAAAGGCGTTTTACGGGAACAAATGGATATCACCATGCAACTGGAAAAATTAGCCTATTTGGTAAAACAAGGAATGGAGTTGTAATGAAGCAGGAAAATCGAATCGGTTATATCATGGAAAAATTTCCCGATGCCCAGCGGGAAAATTTAATTCCTATTTTACAGGAAATTCAGGAAAAAGAGGGATACCTTTCCCGGCAAACGGTCGCCGATATCGGCCGTTATCTAAATTTGCCGGCCAGTAAAATTTATGGAGTGGCCACCTTTTACAATCAGTTTCGATTTAAGCCGGTCGGTAAATACCATATTCAAGTTTGCCGGGGAACGGCCTGCCATGTCAAGGGATCGGCTGCGGTTTTGAACACCTTGCAGCAGGAACTGAAAATTCAGCCGGGTCAAACCACCCGTGATGGTTTATTCAGTCTGGAAGTTCTGGCTTGTATCGGGGCTTGTGGTCTGGCGCCGGTTATCGCGGTTAACGGGGAGTTCTATGCCGGAGTCCAAACCGGCCAGGTACGTAAAATTTTAAAAGAATACAGAAATCAGGAGAAATAAAAGTGGTCCAGAATGCAACGATCGATCGGGAAATGTTATTGAACCGGCTTGATGCAGCGTGGATTAACCGAAAGCAAATCCAGGATGATGCTAAACAGCAAGCTCATATCAATAAATTGCGACGCAATATAACCGAGCAGCCGGTGTTCTATGTGGGAGCCGGTACGTGTGGTCTAAGCGCCGGCGCCGATAAAACCATAAAAGCATTACGTAATTATATCCATGAGCAAAATATAAACGCGGATGTGGTGGAAGTGGGCTGTATCGGCTTGTGTTCCGATGAACCTCTGCTGGAGGTTCAGATGCCCGGACGCAGTCGGGTGATGTATCGCAAAGTCACCGCCGATGTGGTCCCGCAAATTGCGGAAGATGTTCTGAACGAAAAGATCCCCATCGAACATGTACTGGGACAGCATCGCAATGATGCTTTGCAATCCTATGAAGTTATACCTTTTATCGAGGAGCATCCGTTTTTTAAACAACAAACCCGCTGGGTATTGAGAAATTGCGGGTTGATCGATCCCGGGAGCATTGAGGAATATCTGGCGGATAACGGTTATCATGGTCTGGCTAAGGCTTTACATACGATGACGCCGGCCGAAGTTTGCACAGCGGTAGAAGAGAGCGGTATCCGCGGCAGAGGCGGTGGCGGCTTTCCCACCGGAAAAAAATGGCGCTTCGCACTGAAGGCGGATAGTGACCGGAAATATATGATCTGCAACGCCGATGAGGGCGATCCGGGAGCCTTCATGGATCGGGCTATTATTGAAGGTGACCCCCATCGTGTGTTGGAGGGATTAATCATCGCCGCTTATGCCATCGGCGCCAGCAAAGGTTATATTTATATTCGGGCCGAGTATCCCCTGGCTATTGAACGTCTCAACAAAGCCATTGAACAGGCCAAATCTTATAGCATTCTGGGCGAGAATATTCTGGATTCGGGTTTCGATTTTGACGTTATCATCAAAAAAGGCGCCGGCGCTTTTGTATGCGGGGAGGAAACGGCCTTAATTCACAGTATCGAAGGGAAGCGGGGTATGCCCCGGCCTCGCCCGCCTTTCCCTGCCGTCAACGGTTTATTCGGCAAGCCCACCATTATTAATAATGTGGAAACCTTAGCCAATATCGGTTCTATTATCGTTAACGGTAACGACTGGTTTGCCTCCCTGGGTACCGATGGCAGTAAAGGAACAAAAGTCTTTGCCTTGTCCGGTAAAATTGAACGTACCGGTTTGGTGGAAGTGGCTATGGGTTTACCCATCCGCGACATTGTTTTCGATATCGGCGGCGGGGTGGCGGATAACAAAACGTTTAAAGCCGTTCAAATCGGCGGACCATCCGGCGGCTGTATACCCGAACAGCATCTGGACATTATCATCGATTACGAGTCGCTGAAATCGGTGGGCGCCATGATGGGCTCCGGCGGCATGGTGATCATGGATGAGAATACCTGCATGGTCGATCTGGCCAAATTTTTTATGGATTTTATTCAACGGGAAAGTTGCGGCAAATGCATCCCCTGTCGCGAAGGTACCCGGCAAATGCTTAATACCATCGAACTGCTGACCCACGGCCGCAAAAGTGAATCCAAAAATGACGCCCTGGAGCGTTTTAAAAGTGTGATGTATCTTCCGCGCCTGGCCGAGGTCATTCAGGATACCAGTTTGTGCGGCCTTGGACAATCGGCGCCTAATCCGGTTATGAGTACATTAAATTGGTTCCGGCAGGAATATGAGGAACATATCTACGAACGGAAATGCCGGGCCGGCGTTTGCGCGGAATTATTGACTTATTATATCGATACAAACAAATGCACCGGCTGTATGTTGTGCGCCCGCCGTTGTCCCACCGATGCTATCGTCGGGGAAAAGAAATCGCCGCACTACATTATCAATGATAAGTGTATTGGTTGCGGAACGTGTGTTGATGTTTGCCGCTTTGATGCGGTTGACGTTAATTAAAGAGAGGTTATAAATGATTTCAATCGAAATAGATGGAAGAGAAGTTAAAGCGGAACCGGGTGAAACCATCCTGACTGCTTTAAACCGGGAGGGGGTCCATGTGCCCACTCTGTGCCACATGGAAGGATTACTGCCCAGCGGCGCCTGCCGTATTTGTTCCGTGGAAGTGGAAGGACAGGACAGTTTGACACCGAGCTGTTCTTATCCTGTGCAGGATGGGATGAAAATTCAGACCAATTCCCCGAAAGCGGTTAAAGCACGAAAAACAATCATCGAATTACTGCTGGCCAATCATCCCAACGATTGTTTGTACTGCGTGCGCAACGGCAATTGTCAGTTGCAGGATCTGGCCGAACTGTATGGGATTCGCGAGCGGCGTTATCTTGCTGAGCCCTGCAAACATAAAATGGATGTGTCCTCGCCTTCCATAATCCGCGATCAGGATAAATGCATATTGTGCGGTAAATGTGTGCGCATCTGTGAGGAAATTATGGGGGTATCGGCCATCGATTTTGTAAAACGCGGCAGCCAAAGCGTGATTGCTCCCGCTTTTGAAGAGGGTATGAATGTGTCCGGTTGCATCAATTGCGGACAATGTGTGCTGGCCTGTCCCACCGGGGCGCTGCGTGAAAAGAGCCATCTGAAAGAAGTGATGGATGCCCTGCAGGATCCGCAGCGTTTTGTGGTGGTACAGCATGCCCCGGCTATATCAGTGACGCTGGCCGAGGAATTCGGTGTAAAGCCGGGCAAAGACGTAGAGGGAGCCATGATTAGTGCTCTGCGCCGTTTGGGATTTGACCGGGTATTCGATACAGCCTTCTCCGCTGATTTGACCATAATAGAAGAGGCAACGGAACTGGTGCAGCGCATTAAACAAAATGAACGATTGCCTTTATTGACCAGCTGTTCACCGGGATGGATTAAGTTTGTGGAACAAACATATCCCGACTTTACACAAAATTTATCCACGTGCAAGAGTCCGCAGCAAATGCTGGGTGCGGTACTCAAACATTATTACACTCAAAAAGAAGACATTGATATTAACAATGTATATAGTGTGGCCATAATGCCCTGTACAGCCAAGAAATACGAAGCCCAGCGTCCCGAATTGTCATCGCACGGTATTGCCGATGTCGATGCTGTTTTGACGACGCGGGAATTGGCCCGCTTGATTCGCATGTACGGCATTCAGTTCGAAGGCTTACCGGCGGGTCAACCGAATATCCCTTTTGGCCGACGGAGCTCCGCCGGTAAAATGTTTGCCGTTACGGGAGGGGTTATGGAAGCGGCTTTGCGTACCGCCCATCAAATGATTACCGGAGAAAATTCCCCGGAACCGGAGTTCAAACAGGTCAGGGGGTTGAAAGGAATCCGGGAAGCACACATCGAAATTGATGGAATGACATTGGGCATCGCCGTGGCCAACGGTATCCAAAATGCCCAAATTTTGCTAGATCAGATACGCAAGGGTCGCGACGATCTGCATTTTATCGAGGTTATGACTTGTCCGGGCGGTTGTATTGCCGGAGGCGGGCAACCTTTTGATACGCAGCCCCAAAATATTCACGCCCGTTTACAGGCTCTTTATGATATTGATCGCCGCGAAACGGTGCGCACTTCGCACGAAAATAAAGCGGTTCAGCAGCTATACGATGAATTTCTGCAACAACCTTTGAGTAAAAAAAGCCATGAATTGTTGCATACCACCTATAGCAAAAGAAATGTATTGTTATAAATACAAATGATAAAGATGAAACAATAATGGACCCTGTCAAACAAAACTTGATTACCACGGAAAAAGAATTGTGCCGCGTTTGTTATACCTGCGTTCGGGATTGTCCGGCCAAAGCCATACGCATAACCGGTGGCCAGGCAGAAGTAATCCACGAGCGGTGTATCGGTTGCGGTAATTGTGTGAAGGTGTGCAGCCAGAATGCCAAGAAAGTGGCCGGTTCCATCGAAGCGGTGCAAAAGCTTCTGCAGTCATCGCAGAAAACGGCAGCCATTGTTGCCCCCAGTTTTCCCGTGGAGTATACGGATATCTCCTATGAATCTTTTGTGGCCGGACTCCGAAATCTGGGGTTCGACTATGTCAGCGAGGTTTCTTTCGGCGCCGATTTGGTGGCTCAGCAGTACAAGCAATTGATCAATACCCATGCGGATCAGCGCTACATTGCTACCACCTGTCCGGCAATCGTTTCGTATATCGAAAAATACCATCCCGATCTGGTGCAGTATCTGGCTCCGATTGTTTCTCCGATGATTGCCTCAGCACGCGTTATCCATAAAAAGTACGGTGATGATGTGAAGGTCGTATTCATCGGACCCTGTTTTGCCAAAAAACTGGAAGCCTCCCGGCGGCTGTTTGCGGGTGATGTGCATGAGGTAATCACTTTTACGGAATTAAATGAACTGTTTGAGAATCAACAGCCGGGCAGGAACACGAAAGCCGTATCGGATTTTGATCCGCCTCTGCCCGGACTGGGCGCTTTGTTTCCCATCAGCCGGGGTATGCTGCATGCTTCGGAGATAGAGGAGGATTTATTGCAGGGTGATGTTATTGCCGCGGATGGCAAATCCCATTTTGTGCAGGCTATCAAAGAATTTGAAAATGGGGCATTAACCGCTCGTTTGCTGGAAGTACTCTGCTGCAGCGGTTGCATCATGGGACCTGGCATTTCCAAAGAAACGCCCTTTTATACCCGGCAGAATCAGGTACGGCAATATGCCCGCAAGCGCATCGAAAATATGGATGTTGATCAGCAGCAACACTATTTACAAGCATTGGAAGATATTCAAGTACAGGTTGAATTTAATGCTGAGGATTGCCGTATTCCTCTGCCCTCAAAGGAAGATATCGAAAAGGTGCTGGCCGGGATGGGTAAATTCCGACCTGAGGATGAACTGGATTGCGGCGCCTGTGGTTATGAAACCTGCCGGGAACACGCCATCGCCATTCACAAGGATCTGGCTGAAAATGAAATGTGTTTACCCTTTACGATCGATCGCTTAAAACAATCGCTGAACGATTTACACCAATCGAATGAAGAGTTGGCAACCACGCAACAGGCCCTCATCGCGGCCGAAAAAATGGCCGGTATGGGACAATTATCGGCCGGCATCGCCCATGAAATCAACAATCCCGTGGGTTTTATCAACAGCAACCTCTCGACGCTTGAAAAGTACGCCAGGAATCTTGTCGGCCTGCAGCGCGTCTATCAGCTCTTTATCCAAAGCCTGGACGCGGA
>WJIP01000132.1 GCA_014730185.1 Caldithrix sp.
CCCTCCCTTAAAAATTTTTCATAACGATAGGGAAAAATGCCCTTCACATCCGTGAAAGAATTAACTACATCTCTAACCTTATAAAACCAATCAAATGCAGATACACTTCGGGCTTTGGTTTGAATATGATAAACTTCATTGCCGTATAATTGTGTTCGTCCCAGCACTTTCATCTCTGCTGTACCAGCCCGAATAAATCCATAACGTAGTTTGAAAATTAATCGTTCACCCACATCGAAGGCATTATGATTAATCACGGGTTTTGATATTGCCGATGATTCAACGCTAATATTTTTGCTCCCGTTATCCCGCGTTATGGAATGGGTATCGGTTACCGATTGATTATTTTGAGTATGACCTGTAGCAAAGAGCAATAGTATAACAAATAAGCTGGTCCATCGTTTCATAAATCTGATTTTTCCTTATACGGATTCTTCCGGTTGACTTAACAATTGATTTTCATAGAGACTCTTATACAACGCACTGTTATTAATAAGTTCCAAGTGTGGTCCTGTGGCCTCTATGTGGCCTTTGTTCAGCACAACAATCTTGTCAGCATTCTGAATGGTCGACAGACGATGGGCAATGACCAGAACGGTACGATCCTTTAACAGTTGATTAATTGCATCCTGTACAAGCCTTTCCGATTCGGTATCCAAGGCAGAGGTAGCTTCATCCAGAATAAGGATTTGCGGATTTTTCAAAATGGCTCTGGCGATCGATAAGCGCTGTTTCTGCCCGCCGGACAAGCGTAAGCCCCGCTCGCCAATATGAGTATCCATTCCTTCATCCATTTCCTGTATAAAATCCCAGGCATTAGCCATCTGGGCCGCACGGATTATATCTTCTTCATGGATTTCTGGCATACCATAAGCGATATTCATGCGAATCGTATCGTTAAACAAGACAGTATCTTGAGTTACAATACTGATTGCTTTTCTTAACGAGTGTAGATTTAAATCTTTAATGTCCATTCCGTCTATAGTGATGGATCCTCTTTGAATGTCATAAAATCGGGGGAGTAAATTAACAACGGTGGTTTTACCCGATCCACTGGGTCCGACAAAGGCTACCATTTCACCGCGTTTGATTGTGAAATTCACATTTTTTAATGCAAAATCATCCTTCTCATTGTATTTAAAAGAAACATCTTTATATATAATTTCTTTACGCAGCGGATGTAAAATCTGAGCTCCCGGCTTTTCATATACCTCCGATGGAGTTTCCAGGACGTCAAAAATACGTTCGGAAGCAGCCAGCCCGGTTTGTAACACATTATTGATGCCCGATAATTCTTTGATAGGCTGAAACATGGTAAATAAAAATACCAGAAACCGAATAAAATCTTCAGCGGAAATTCCGGCATTGGAGTAAACGAGGTGGCCGCCGTAAAGCAGGAGAGCGATCAGAATAAAGACCATCAATATTTCATTTATGGGCGTGGTAGCAAATTTTAACTTATTGGCCCTGAATAGTTTTTGAAAAAATTTGTAATTGGTCGCTTCAAACTTTTGCATTTCTTTACGTTCATTGGTAAAGATTTTTACAATATTGATGGCGGAAAGCGCTTCCTGAAATGTTGCCACAACATCGGCTATCTGCCTGAATACCCGTCGGCTTCTGCGACGCATACTTTGTCCGATTTTGAAGATAATGAACGCGCTCAAAGGTAATACAATAAATGTGATCAAAGATAATTTTACACTGATCATCAGCATAATGATAATATTGGCTATAATCTGAATGGGCGAAAGCAGCATTTTACCAAACGTTTTATCAAAAACGTTATTGAGGGCATTAACATCATTAAAAACAATGGAAGTCAAGTTCCCCGAATGTTTCTTGTGAAAATAAGATAAGGGGGCATGCAGCAATTTTTCATGCAATTGATTGCGGATATTTACAATGACCCTTACTTCCACATAATTGAGAATGACCTTACGTAAATAATGCGACAGATTTTTCAGTAAAAAACTCAGAAAGATGATCAGACACACCATTTTAAGAGTGTCATAACGATTATCCTGAATAATCACCGATTTAATGGCAATGTTGATCCGATCATAAATACCCAGGTTTTCATCCAGACCTAATACGTCTTTTATCTGCTCTTGTTTACTGGCTGCTTTTTGTTGATTATCCGCTGCCAGCGAATCTGCCGTAACCGATTCAATTTGCTCGGAACGGGGATCGAACAGTTCCCTTACGAAATCGACAGAAATCCAAATGGAAAGATTATTGAATAGAACATAAAAAAAGGTCAGTAAAACGGCAACAATCAAGCCTTTCCAGTAAGGTTTTAAAAAACTTAATATTTTTAAATATAATCTCAAAAATAGAAACCTCAGGTTTTGTTTTTTATCCTGTAATACCTGAATATATTCAAGCGTAATTCACATTATTGTTTACAATTTAACCACCAACGTTTGCAGGCCGCGTGTACATTTCATTATCCTGGAATATTCGGGCTTTATGTGTTTAGATCTATTCATCGCCTGCCCTGATGTTATCGATTACAATCGTTGCATTAAAACGTATAACCAAAGTGTTCAATTGTTCTATAAAAGCGCTCTCCCACGAGGCCTTTTGTCTCTTCATCGTAATAATCCCGGTAGTCCAGACG
>WJIP01000133.1 GCA_014730185.1 Caldithrix sp.
GATCTACGGAGTACGGGTTTATGGGTGCATTATCCTATTATATGGATCCTTATCTTCCGGAAAGAGCATTTAATGCCCATTTAAATGTTGGGTGGTGGAATCATAATGAAGCCGGTAACATGGTCTATGATGTCGGCAACAGACAATATGCCGCTACTAAGATTTCTACTGAATTACAATACGCAGTAGGAACTGTTTATCCCACATCTTTATTTGATTATCGGCTGGAATTGAATGGTATATCTTATATTAACCAACCGGATGAATTTGTTTATAGCCGGGAAAACTGGATGTATGTAACACCAAGTATACGATATAAATTTTCTTCATTTTTCTCTTTAGATTTAGGTATAGATATCCGTTTGATGGGTAATGAGGACGAAACCAACACAACTCTGGTGCCGGACAAATCAAATGAGGATTTTAATTTGCCTAATTATGCTGACTGGAAAGTCAATATGGGTTTAAACTTAAAAATTTTACCCTTTGTTTCTACATCTAAAAGTGCAGCCGAAATTGAGAGACAGGAATTTAATGAAAGAGTTGAATTCTTTCAGGATATCGTCGAAAAAAGAGAACAATCTCAGGATATACAAGAAGAACTGGAAAAGTTGAAAGAAGAACGTGAAGCCGCTGAAAAAGAGCTCGAAGAGCTTAGACAAATAATGGAAGAAGAGCAAAAATAAATATGAACCTCCTGTCTGAATCTAATCAGACAGGAGGTTTTTATCATTTGTTGACCACTCCCTCTTTTTATTATACCCCAATTTTCTTACCTTGATTAACCTATTAAAAAATCTTAAATTGTCTTGTTTATAAACGAATTTTTGAAGACATATGACGAATACGAAAATCGAATTCAAAACGTTAAATGAACAACCTGCTGTGGATGTATGTATTCTGCGTAACCAGCAATCGATTGAATTCGAATTTAATCCTCAAAAATATTCAATTGTAAATTTAGACAATGCTGAATTATTTACCAATTTGAACAGTATACGGAGGTTTTATGTCAAAACCAAAATATCAAAAGCGGCGATTTATGAATATTATCTGCTGCTCAAGTCGTCTCCGGAATTGAAAATAATTAAAGAAGCAAAACGAAATTATGTGGTTGAAAATCTTTCGTTACATATCCAGGAAACCGGAGGGGATATTTATTTATCGGATCAATATATTTTTAGTAATAATATGTACCATCTTTTAGGCGGACCTTTCTGGAGTGAACAAGAAGCGAGACATCATTCGAGTTGTCTAAATCAACTGACCCCCTGTAGTGTTTATCGAAAGCAGATATCAAAGGCAGAGGGTGTCGTAGAAATTTTCGATAGAGATTGCGATTATGTAACCGAAGTTGCAAATGGTTTTAAATTATTATCCTGTGAAGATGCTGCATATTTTAAACTTTTAAATATATCCTATAATAAGGTCAACGAAGAGCTTACTGTGCACGAGGATCTGTTTTTTCATGGCAATTTAAACGTGACAATTGATGAACACGATTGTCTGTGCGCCGTGAATCGCGTTAATTTGGATCAGTATCTACAAGGTGTTATTTGTTCTGAGATGAGTGAAACCGTAGCGGAAGAGTTTGCAAAGAGTATGGCTATTGTTACAAGAAGCCAGGTTTTTTCCCGAATGAGCCAGTTACATGCCGAGGAGCCGTTTGATTTCTGCAATGACGGACACTGCCTGCGTTATTTTGGTCGAAAAGTGAATAATCCGATTATCATTCAGGCTGTTAAACATACCAAAGGGCTTGTTCTGGAGCATAACGGCAGGGTTCTCAATACCTATTTTAATTACTCCTGCGGGGGACATACGGAAACCCCGAGTGGAGTATGGGACAACAACGATTGCAGTTATTTAACCAGTAAGCCGGATCATAAAAACAAAGATGGGCATACTCTCGATCTGTCCACGGAATCCGGTGTAAATGAATGGATTCTTAGTCGTCCAAATGTTTATTGTAAAGATATTCCAAAAGAATCGGCTTATGTTCTAAAAGATGCCGCGGATGCATTCAGGTGGGAGGTGTTTTATACACGGAATGAACTTGAAAACCTTTTATATGAAAAAACAGGACAGGATGTAGGTTTAATGTATGAAATATTACCGATAAAAAGAGGATCATCCGGTAGAATAAAAGAGCTGGATATTTTGGGTAGTTTGAAAAACATCAATATAAAAGGTGAACTTAACATACGCTCAGCTCTGGCCCCGGGTTTATTAAATAGTTCTTGTTTTTTCGTTAGAACTGAAACCGATCAGGATGGTGTGCCCATAAATTTTTATCTAATCGGTGCAGGAAAAGGTCATGGGATTGGGTTATGTAAATCGGGGGCTGCTGCCATGGCAAAGGAACATAAAACGGCAAAAGAAATTATAAAACATTATTTTGAAAAGTGTAATATAAATAGGATTTACAGTTATGATTGATCACGAAAATCTGGAACAGGTCAAAAGGTTACGTAAACGTTTAAATGAATTAAGGAGCTATCTTTGACCTTGACCGAAGAGAATCAACGGTTAAAGACCTTGAAAAGGAAACTATTCAGGATGACTTCTGGAATGATAACGAAAATGCGCAAAATGTTTTAAAAAAAATAACTGAAGAAAAAAGTTGGATCGATAGTTGGAATAAATGTCAATCTTTTGTAGAAGATCTGGAAGTTCTAATTGAATTGCAGGAAGATGAATCCGACAGTGAATTGGAAAACGAACTGATTTCCAAAATAAAACAAACCGAGCGTGAAATTAATAATTTGGAATTTAAGAAAAAGCTCAGTGGACCGGATGATAAGAAAAATGCTCTGCTTACTATCCACCCCGGAGCCGGAGGTACTGAAAGTCAGGATTGGGCCGAGATGTTGATGCGTATGTATTTGCGGTATTCGGAAATACATGATTTTCAAACTGATATTTTGGATATGCAGGACGGCGATGAGGCTGGAGTAAAAAGTGTAACTATAGAAGTAAATGGACCATATGCATTCGGTTATCTAAAAGCCGAAGCAGGTGTTCATCGACTCGTACGTATTTCTCCATTCGACGCCAATAAACGACGTCATACTTCTTTTGCCTCGGTGTTTGTTTTACCTGAAATTGATGATGACATCGATGTGGAAATCAATCAATCCGAGTTAAGGATCGATACCTACAGAGCGAGCGGAGCCGGAGGTCAACATGTCAATAAAACCGATTCAGCCATCCGCATAACCCATTTACCTACGGGTATTGTTGTACAATGCCAAAATCAACGATCACAACACAAAAATAAAGCCAATGCCCTGAAAATCCTGGCCTCTCGGCTTTATCAGAAAAAACTGGAAGAGCAGCAGGAAAAGAAAAAAGAGATGGAAGATACAAAAAGAGATATTGCATGGGGCAGCCAAATCCGATCATATGTTTTTCATCCTTATAATATGGTTAAAGATCACCGCACCAATATCGAGACCAGCAATATACAGCAGGTTATGGATGGTGATCTGGATATGTTTATAGAAAATTATTTAATCCAATTTGCAGAAACCGGGTAATCGTCATCTCACATCGATGCAAAATGTAGCCTTAAAATACATGATGAAGGAGTTGAAGAGTGGATGAATATAATCGATTAATTGAAGTTCGTATTGAAAAACTGGAAAAAATTCAAAAAGCCGGCATTAGACCGTATGCTTATGCCTTTAATAAAACCCACCATTCAACGGAAATTATTCATAAGTTTGATGATCTGGAGGAAAAAACGGTTGGGGTGGCCGGACGCATGATGTCCGTTCGGCTGATGGGTAAAGCCGCATTTTGCCATATTCAGGACAGTACGGGGAGAATACAGGTTTACCTGCGAAAAGACCAAATTGGCGAAGAATCCTTTAATCTATTCAAAACATTGGACATCGGGGATTATATCGGAGCTGAGGGTCAGGTATTTAAAACCCGTACGGGTGAAGTATCCGTATTTGGTAAATCATTGACCCTGCTTTCCAAATCGATTAGGCCATTGCCAATCGTTAAGGAAAAAGAGGAAGAAGGACAAAAAGTCGTCTACGATCAGTTTGCGGATAAAGAAATGCGTTACCGCCAGCGCTACGTCGATTTAGCGGTAAATCCGGAAGTACGCGGAGTATTTATTAAACGCAGCCGAATTATAACGGAAATCCGCAATTTTTTAAATTCGAATGATTTTCTGGAAGTGGAAACCCCCATTCTGCAACCTCTGTATGGAGGCGCTGCTGCACGTCCCTTTACGACCCATCATAATACGCTGGATATGAAATTATATCTGCGCATAGCAAATGAGC
>WJIP01000134.1 GCA_014730185.1 Caldithrix sp.
ACCTTCATCCACGGGCCGTCGGGTTCGGTACGCATTTTACCCTGTTGGTGCAGGTGCACGGTTTGGGTCAGAGGCTGACCGATAATACCGGCGGTTTTAAGCCATTGCTGCACAATGGGCGGCAGATGGGTGATCTCCGCTTTCCGTATGGTCCGGCTGGTTTCGATGGTTTGGGGCACAAAGCGCTGTAATTCATGGCGCACCATGCGGTTAAAATCCCATTGGCCGTAAGCCAAAACGCAGGCGATGAGGATAATGCCGTTAGCTATCATGCCGAATTTGGCGTCCTGCCAGGCAAGAATAATCAAAATTTGCGAGAGGACCACGGCCGGCAGGGCCATCATCCACCATCCGTCTTGTTTTAGCACAAAAACAATTACAGCCGCCGTAAACAATAAGGCGACCAGCAGCCACAGCATACCCCTTGATCGGGAAATAAACGAGGTGAGCTGACTGATCTCGGCGAATTCAAACGCTTTGACAAATCCCATCAAGTGGATCAAGCCATGCACCAGCATGATCAAGCCAAATACAATCCGAATCATCTGAACCTCATCATTCATTGAGTATACAAAAGGTTCAAAAATAAGCATGAAATCATTAACTTTCAATGATTGCCCGACCATTTTATGTATCCTCTACGAGGATATGTGTTTGTTTAGTCGATTTTTCTACAATAATACAACATCTACGATGTTGGTTTTTATACCGATGCTCTTGTGCCGGAACGAACTCGTGAGGCGTATATAGCCTGTTTAAATGTTTTGCAATATTTTTAAACAATTATTTGATGATAGACCTCGTAGAGGTCCAATTATTGTAGCTGGAATTGGCCAGAAATTTTAAATCCCTGTAGGGGATTCATGTATTGCCGGTCATTTTTATTTATCCTCTACGAGGATATGTGTTTGTTTAGGTGTCGATTTTTCTACAATAATGCAACATCTACGATGTTGGTTTCTTGAGCCGGTGGTCTTGTATCGAAACAACCTAAGACGTTTATTCGCAAAGAATGGGTGGCATCATTTTAAAATAGTGCTTTGAAAAATAACCTCGTAGAGGATTTATTGATGATCCCCCGTATGTTTGTCTATCCTCCACGAGGATAGGGATTGTTTATGGTAATGTCTATGTTACAATAATCCATGTTGGTTTTTGTGCTTGTGCTATCGGGAAGGTAAAATGCCTGATGCCGGTTTAACCTCCTCAAAGGCCTTACGAATATAAATCCAATACACCGTTACTAGGCCCTGTCAGTCATTCAACCATGCAGTACTTCAATCATTCATTGAAGAAGAAGTAAGACTCCGCCGTCTCAATTATTTAAGGCTTGTATATTAAACGATAGTCCTTTAATTTTGGTGCTTAACGCCATACAGGTCGACTGCGATCTGCGATATACAAAAATCACTGGATTGAGGGAGTGTATACATTGTTCACCATTGCAAATATTGAGACTAAAGATAAACCGGATTTTTACCACCAACTGAACCGCCAGGTTAAAGCGTTATTCGAAGGGGAACGGGATTTTCTGGCCAATACGGCCAATCTGGCTTCCTTGTTGTTTTACACCATGCCCGCACTGAACTGGGTAGGTTTTTATTTTTATAAAGACAATCAACTGGTGCTGGGACCGTTTAACGGCAAACCGGCCTGTGTGCGCATCGATATGGGCAAGGGCGTTTGCGGGACCAGCGCGGCAAACCGGCAAACCGAGCGGGTGGATAATGTGCATGAATTTCCCGGGCATATTCCCTGCGACAGCGCTTCCAACGCCGAGATAGTGGTGCCGCTGATTGACAACGAGCGTTTGCTGGGCGTGCTGGATATCGACAGTCCGCAGTTCAGCCGCTTTGATGACGCCGACGCCCGTGGATTGCAGTTGATTGTTAAAACCTTGTTGGATTGTTCGGATTTGAAAGCGTAAAAGGAATAGAATATGAGCCGAAATTTTGCCAGCGACAATAACGCCGGGGTGCATCCCGATATTATGCAAGCTATTATACAGGCGAACGAAGGACACGTGGTCGGCTACGGCGACGATCCATACACAGAACAGGCCATTGCCGCTTTCCGCAATTTGTTTGACGGGGACATCGATGTCTATTTTGTTTATGGCGGCACGGCGGCCAATGTGCTGGGATTGCAGACCATGCTGGGTTCCCATCAGGCCATCGTTTGTACCGATTCCGCCCATATTGAAGTGGATGAATGCGGGGCGCCGGAAAATTTTACAGGCAGCAAGCTGGTGACCGTACCCAACCGCGATGGTAAAATCGAGATCGAACAAATCGATCCCCTGATGGAGGCGGCGGGCTTTCCCCATCATGTGCAACCCAAAGTCATATCCATCTCCCAGCCCACGGAGATGGGTACGGTGTACACGGTGGATGAAATTCAGGCTCTGGCTTATTTTGCCCATCAGAATAATATGCTGCTGCACATGGACGGAGCCCGTGTATCCAATGCGGCCGAGGCCCTGAATGTGGACTTTAAAACCTTTACCGAACACGCCGGGGTGGATGTAATGTCCTTCGGCGGCACCAAAAACGGCATGATGTTCGGCGAGGCGGTGATCTTTTTCGATACCGGTCTTGGCGGTGATTTTAAATACATCCGCAAGCAGGGTATGCAGCTGCATTCCAAGATGCGCTTCATTTCCGCCCAGTTTTCCGCCTTCCTGGACAATGATCTGTGGCTGCATAACGCCCGTCAGGCCAATGGCATGGCCCGATACTTAGCGGAACAGATTAATGACATGCCACAATTGGAGCTGACCCGGGCGGTGGAAACCAACGGTTTATTTGTGACTTTACCACCGCATATTATCGACCCGTTAAAAGCGGAATACTTTTTTTACATGTGGGATGCGGCCCAAAACGAAGGCCGCTGGATGACGGCCTTTGACACCACGGAAGAGGATATTGATCGCTTTTGTGCGGCCATCCGCCGGTTGGTGTAAATTAGGACTCAAAGTTTTTTTTTAATACTATGCCGTATCGGTTCATTTCAGGTTAAACAGGATTTCCTTTATCCCTCAATCCGAAAACCGTTATGCGTTACCCTTTAATTGTGAAGTCGATATCAGCATCTACAATATGCTGGGGCAAAAAGTGGCCACGCTGGTTTACGGACAACAGCCGGCGGGCAATCACCGCGTACAGTGGGATGCCAGAGGATTTTCAAGTGGCGTTAATTTTTACAAACTGCTCACCGACCGGGGATTTACACAGACCCGCAAATTGATATTGATTCAATAAACTGAGTCATCCCGTTGAAATCGCACGGGTATGTTTGAGTAATCCTAGATTTTAAAAAAGTCAGCGGTATCCATAAAGTTTTTTTGATAAATTCTTTTAAAAACTTATACCATTGATCCGGTAGTCTCATGATGCTATTTTGATCTCACTTTTCTGACCGGATAGGTAAAATGTATAAGC
>WJIP01000135.1 GCA_014730185.1 Caldithrix sp.
AATAATCTCACCGTTCGGGTTCTCATTGCGTGCTTCCTGCATGATTTTAAATAAATGATCCTGATGGGCATGTACCCCTTCATCTTGTAATAATCCCATCAGATGAAGCCTCGATTCATTTTTTTTCCATTGCTGCATTAGGTTTTTCCAGCGTTCATTATCGAAAATGGATTTATCTTTAAATCCGTCATCGATGCGTTTCAATTCCTGAACGACAATACGCCCAGCGCCCATATTCAAATGACCGACTTCGCTGGAACCCTGGAAGCCCTCGGGCAAACCAACGGCCTCTCCCGATGTTTTAATTAAAACCCAGGGATATTCTTTTTTATAGTGATCAATATTGGGCGTATGGGCGGCCATCACTGCATTCCCCTCCGCTTTCTCATTGTACCCCCAACCATCGCGCACAATAACGCAAACCGGTCTCATACTTACCTCGTTTCTATTTTTTGTTCTTATTTAATTCATCTAAATATTTAATAATCATTTCATCTTCTGCCAATCCTCCGATACCCGTATCACCATCGGCCAATCGTTTGGACACCGGTGAAATGACCCGGGCATCATAAATTCGCCTTACTGCCTTTAAATGTTCTTCGGTCAAGGGGTTTTCCCACATGGCGGTATTCATAGCAGGAACCAGTATTAACGGCTTTTTGTTCAGTGCTCGAACTGTGGATGTTAACAAGTTATCGCATAAGCCATGGGCTAGTTTTGCCAGCGTATTAGCCGATAAAGGGGCCAGCAGCATAACATCGCACCATTTAGCCAGTTCGATGTGCCAGACCCGTTCCGTATTACCCCATTCATCACGATCCACATAAGCATGGTGCTGACTCATAACCGATAGAGCCTGTGCCGTCACGAATGCTTCGGCTCGTTCCGTTAAAATAGTGCGAATCGTATAATCCTTTTTGATCAACATGGATATTAAATTGGGCATGCGATAGGCCGCGATAGAAGAAGTAATACCGATTAATAGCTTCATATCTGCCTCTTGTTGTTCTTTAATTTTCCTTTGTAATCTATTGTCAATGCAATAAAAATAATGAAATTATATCTTTTTACTCTGCGAAGCAAAAATTCCTCGAGGCGGGATTGCGTCAAGATTTTAAATTTTTCATAAACCCATTAACCATAATAGTTATTATAACGGCATGAAAATTCAATTTGGCTCCTTCCAATAATATGATTAGGTTATTCATTCACCATCAGTCCTTACAGAGATCAAGTTATAATTTGTAATTATCAAGTATTTAAATAAAGAAAGGCATGTATGGCCCAATTGAATTTTTCTACTCATGAGTTGGTTGAAATAATACGAAAAAATATAACGCTACCTTCGCATATTGAAAATATTTACGCTGAACCGGAAGGGTTTCAATTACGCATAAAATTAAAATCATTATTACCATCCATTTCGGTGTGGGTTTATTTCGAATCATTCAGCAATGACCAATTAAGATTAAAGTTAAAAACAAACGGATTAATTGAATCTATTGCCCGGTTTATTGAACTTCCTGGCAATGATTGGATGGAAATTAAACCGACGGAAATAATTATAAAATTGAATGTTCTATTGCGACATAAATTACGTGGCTTAGAAGTGACGCATATAGATTTTGAGGCTAGTCAATTTAAAGTAACAACTTTAGCTGCGGATCATTAGCTCTTTACATTACTTAATAATTTTTGATATATTTTTGAATGTCTCCGTGCCGGCAACCTGGGTAAGTTCAAAAAGGACCGATTCATAGGTTGTTATCACACACCCTGCCTGACGCATTCGTTCTATGGCTATAAATTTATCATTGGCCTTTCTGGAGCTTACACAATCCTCTGCAATGACGGGTTGATAACCATCATCGAGAAGCTGTAATGCCGTTTGCAATACACATACATGTGTCTCTATGCCAAATAAAAGTATGAAATTTGGATCCAGTTCGGTAAGTTTATCCATAAATGGCTTAGCACCACAACAACTAAAACTCATTTTTTCAATAGGACTAAACGGATCGATGGCATTGGCAAGCGAAGGAATGGTTTGCCCTATTCCTTTGGTGTACTGCTGAGTAATCAGCAAAGGGACCTCTAAAACGTTTAATCCCTTTATAAATCTTAACAAATTATGTTCAAGATTTTTATGTTCATGTATGTGTGGGAATAAGCGTTCCTGCACATCGATCAGCACAGCAGCCGTTTGCTCTTTTTTAATCGTCATGGGTGCAATCCTTTCAAATTTCCAGCACTGTTTTTAAACCATTTTGGATACCGCGTAACATACCGCGTTTGCGTTCATTGGGATAGCCCAATGCATGCGATAAGTAACGAACACCCTCCACTTCGCGATCGCGGTTGATATGTTGATGTCCATAAACATGAATAGATGACTGGAGACGCCTCAATTGTTGATCGATAAGGCTTGATCCGGCCACCCGGCTAAAATTAAAGCGAGGATTACGATCGTATTTTTTTATTTTTTCCATATCAATAATCGGTGGAAATTCATTAAACATCATCTCCTGCCTCGGAATAAAGTGGCTGAATGTGATGACCCGGCCCTGTGGGTTCACATTCATCATGGATTCGTTTAGATGAGTAAAATACGTTACAGGGTGGAATGGAGAGACCGAATTGGGCCAACTGATAAAATAATTATCACTCCACATTCGATTTTGAGGATCTTCTCCCGGTTTATGCCAATATAGAGTATCTTCACCCTCCTGCGGCTCTGTGTACCAGGAGAACAGGGGATAAATCGTCAAACGCCTTTTGCCTGCATTAGGCACAGATTCCGGCTGTATGGAAATATCATTCTTACGGCAAAAATCAATAATGGCGTTAAATTTATGAACGGAATCGGTCCAGTTCTCAGCCCGAATCCATAAATCGTGGTTGCCGGGTACAAAAAATAGTTTATAAAACTTTCCTCTTAAATGTGAAATAACCCGCATCAATTGATCAAACTTATGACTAACATCCCCGGCTAATAACAATACATCAGCTTTATAATCACTATCGGAAAGATCTGCAATCCATTGTCGATTTTCATCGTAATCAATATGTATATCAGAAAGTGCCAGTATTCGCATCGATTTACACAATTTTAACCGTTAAAAGTAGTTTGATTGATCTGCTTGTTTCACAACTTAATTTGAAATAAAAAAATTGCAACACCGGCAGGTTAACGGAATTCATTGAATGAAATATATAAAAAACATTTTATTGGGGAGGCGGTCCGATAATCTTATTAACCACGTTTATAAATTCTTTGAAATCAATAGGTTTACCAATAAGGCCATCGCTTTCTTTTATGGTTTTGCCCAAACGATCATCAATGGCATAACCCGTCATAAATATAAATTTATTCTGATACCCCATTGAACGAATTTTATGGTACAATTCATCACCTGATAGTCGCGGCATCTGAATGTCCGAAATGACTAAGCCAAAGGTCTCCTGGGTTATGAGTCGCAGAGCCTCCAGACTTTCTGTCGTCCCCTTACAATCATAACCGGTCTGATTCAGCATTTCGACCATGGTTTCCAAAATATCGGGTTCATCATCGATAACCAAAACCCGTTTCATCTCATTTGCCGAGTCTCTCTGTGCTGATGCTTTAATATCGATAATTTTTGTAGAAAGATAATCCTGGCGCTGGATATTCGTTATTTCTCTCAAATCAGACACCAGGCTGGCGATGCGGGCGATCATTTTGGAACATTTATCCAGGTAATCTTTTTTAGCAGGATTTTCCCGCATTAAATCGATATAATTTGATAAGGCCTGCAGGGGTTGTGAAAATTCATGAGAAACAGCACCTGCCAGTTCCCGAACGGTTGTCAACATTTCTGTACGTCTTTGTTGATCGGAAATTTTCTTATCCTCGGTCATATCTTTACCCACACCGATCGTAGCAACGGGCTGATTATTCTCATCAAAGATGGGAGAGGTTGAAAGCCACAAGGGGAATTCTTTTCCGTCCTTACGTTTATTGGAAATTTCGCCCTGCCAGCCGCCTGCCAGTGTTTTGTCTCTGAGATCTTCAATGATTTCCCGACTATTCCCGGAGCCCCGCAGTATGTTGACATTTTTTCCGATTACCTCATGGCGTTCATAGCCGTAACATTTTATGAAAGATTCATTGACAAAAATTATATTATCATCCAAATCGCTGATCGTCACAATTTCACTAATACTGGCAATGGCCTGGGCAAACATTTTAAGTG
>WJIP01000136.1 GCA_014730185.1 Caldithrix sp.
ACCCGGATTTAAAGCGCGTATGCTTGGCCTTGAAGGGTGGTTTTCCACGAATATCCTGGGCAACCGGGACGGCGAAGTGCTGGATGATCCCGATTCCTTCAAAACGAAAGAAGAAAGTAAATTATCCGTTTTGGAGCACATCCTGCAACCGGATGTATATCCCGAATTGTATAAGAATTTGTATCATAAAGTACGCATTAATTACTACCCGCCCCGTAAAGATAACAAAGAGGGCTGGGATAACATCGATGTAATCGGCTGGCTGGGTTATCCCATGCAAATCAAAGTGGACTTTTTATGCCGTGACAGCATCCTGGCCGCACCCATTGTTCTGGATTTGGTCCTCTTCCTGGATTTGGCCAAAAGAGCCGGATTCGACGGAATTCAGGAATGGCTGTCGTTTTATTTTAAGAGTCCGGATCATGCCAAGGAAGTTTACCCGGAACACGATTTGTTTATTCAGCAAATGAAACTGAAAAACACCTTACGGATTCTGGCCGGTGAAAAAGAAATTACCCATCTGGGCCTGGAATATTACATGAAATAGAACCCGGTTATTTGAACATAAGCCGGTGGCGCAGCATCGGGTTGTGTTTTTTATTTGGGATATTTGTAAACCCATCCTTAAGGGTGAACAAATAACAAAGGGTGAAGCGGTTTATTGAATTTACAATTAAGCTGATTGACTTTTTTCTCAAGATGTGCGAATGCAAGGATTGACAGGCTAAGCGAGAGGCGACTTATTTTAATGCGGATGGTTCGAAAAATAGAGCTTACTGCGTAAAAGGATCAAATACGTAAATCCCGAAATAGAACCAGGAATTATGTTACGGCCATATTGTGTTAGCCAAACAAGTGTACCACGACAGCGAATTAAAAACAATGGCAAAATGTGTTGTCAGCATTAGGCAAGGTGTACGAATAATTATTATCGGATGATGATTTTAACCCGGAGGCCCCTGTAAAGGTCAATGCTGAGCAAAGAACCAACAGCTTCTCTTGATGAACAGAGCAAAAAGCCCTTTGGCACGCTTAAGGCTGTATTAAAAACATCATTTCCTGCAGCCGTAGATTTATCCTCCCAAACCATCACCTGGCTGATCGAAGCCATTTTTATCGGTCAACTTTCGGCCCTGGCTTTGGCCGGTGTGGGTATTGCTCAACAGGTGCTGGTCCTTACGTTTACTATTCTGCTGACGTTTGTGGTGGGCAGTTCTATCATTATCGTGCGTTATCTGGGAGCCAAAGATCAGTGGCATGCCAATCATGTCTTTGGTCAGGCTTTATTCATTGGTATTATATTTTCGTTGATCATAGGTTTAATCTGGTATTTCATCATTCCCTTTATTTTCGAATTCATTAAGGAAGAGGGTGATAAAGCTCGCATGTACGGAGTTGTTTACATTAAAACGGTCGCCTTTTTTTCCCCCTTCATCATTACCAATTTTGTAGCACTGGGTATTTTGAGAGGCGTGGGCAATACAATGCTGACCATGACAATCAGTCTTGTAGTCAACGGACTGAACATTTTGCTCAGCCCCATTTTAATATTTGGTTTATTCAGTTTGCCCCGGCTGGAAACATTCGGTGCCGGCTTAGCCGTAGGTATTGCCCATACCACCGGTTTTTTAATCACTTTAACGGTTTTACGAACCAGGCGCTGCAGTTTGTTTTTGGCGATCAGCGAAATAACAAGCCCTAAATTCAAAACCGTTAAAAGGCTATTTAAAATGGGTGTACCCACAACCATTGAACAGTTTGTTTGGGCCAGCGGACAAATTGTGCTCAGCCTTTTTGCTGCCCGTATCAATGTTACTGTGCTGGCCGCCCATCAGGTGATGGTGCGTATCCAGTCTGTGCTATCAATGGTAAACTGGGGTTTTGCGGTTGCCGGTATGAGTCTGGTCGGTCGGAATATCGGTGGTAAGGATTTTAAGGAAGCTAAAAAAAGCGGGCAATTGATCAGTTTGGTTGCGGTTTTAAATGCCGGTGTTATTGCTATGATTCTCTACATATTCGCCGAACAAAGTTTTTCAATTTTCACTGATGAACCTATGGTTATTAAAGCAGGTGTTGCCGTGTTTCTGGCCTTTGCCATCCTGCAGTTGCCCAAAGCGGCCAATACAGCCTATGCTGGTAATCTGCGGGGCACGGCTGATTTAAACTGGCTTATGTGGCTGGCGATAGGGGCGGTTGTCATTAATGAATTAGCCGGAGCCTATGTTCTATCTTTTGGTTTTGGTCTGGGTTTATTGGGATTGTGGGTGATTCAAATATTTGATGAAGGCGGCCGTTTGGTGTTAAATTACTGGCGTTTTAACAGGGGTAAGTGGAAAAAGATACCTTAGATGATGAGTGCATGGCTGCAAAAGGTTTATCAACCCTCAAATTAGTTTAAAAAATGCAGCAACAATGGCAAAAGGGTAATTTATGTTCAGCTGGTCTATCATCCTAATGAAAAAATCAATGCTCAATAACACTACACTTTAAAAATGTCGGATCATTGGAATAAGGGCTGTAAAGCCGGTATTCAATTATCTAAACCAGAATTTGTCTGATTCTGTGTTCAAACGGCTAATTAATAAAAGTAAATCATAACTCTTTATTTCAGTATATGAACAAAATAAATAATAAACGATTTATTTCGTTTGAAGGTATTGACTATTCGGGTAAAACAACCCAGATCAATCTTCTGAAAACCTATCTGGAAACCAGGAATGAAAAAGTTTTCATTTTAAGAGAACCGGGAGGCACTGTCATATCGGAACAGATTCGCATGATTCTACTGGATACCGAACATGATGCCATGGATGACTACACGGAAATTCTGCTGTACAGTGCAGCCCGTTCACAGCTTGTGCAGGAAAAAATAATTCCGCTGTTGCAGCAGGATTATTTTGTGATTGCCGATCGGTATGTGGATTCCACAACAGCATATCAGGGTTTTGGTCGGGGAATCGATGCCGAAATTGTACAGCAGATAAATCAGGTTGCTACCCGGGGGGTACTGCCCCGCTTTACATTTTACATGGAACTGAGTCCGCAAAAAGCGCAGGAAAGGCGGAAACAGGCCGTGTTAGCAATCGATCGTCTGGAATCAGCCGGAATAGAATTTTATGAACGGGTGTTTAATGGATACAGGACTATTGCTCAATCTTCGGGAGACCGGTTTCATATTTTGGATGCCGAAAAAAACATAGAACAAATCCATCGGAAAATCATACAAATAATAAATCAACAAATTTAGGTTAGTAAAAATGCGTAGATCATTCATTCAAATTTTATCGATAACGTTAACCATAACATTATTAGTCAGCCCGGGTTTCATGCGTCCGCTAAATGCTGATGAGGACGATTATTACTTTCGCCTCAAAAAAAGCTGGCAGTATATGCAACGGGTGTATGAAAAAATTAACCAGCATTATGTGGAAGAGGTTGATCCTTACAATCTTATTACCGCTGGTATTGACGGTATGCTGGATGAACTGGATCCCTATACCGACTTTATTGAAGAAGAGGGTCAACGTCGACTCAAAATAATAACCACGGGTAAATACGGCGGTTTGGGGATGGAAATCGGTCTGCGTAATGGTGAAATTGTTGTGATTTCGCCCATTGAAAATACGCCAGCTAAAAAAATGGGTATCAGAGCCGGAGACATTATCAAAGAAATCAACGGTAAGTCTATAAGCGGTTGGAGTGTGCGTAAGGTGTCTGCGAAGATGCGCGGTAAAATTGGTACTGAGGTCAAGCTCCTTATTGAGCGGCCCGGAATCGAAGAAACCTTTGAAGTTACGCTGGAAAGAGCTGAAATCGTTATCGAAGATATCGGCTACGCCGGATATATCGAGGAGGGTACCGGTTACGTCAGTTTAAACGGATTTACCAACAAATCTCCCGAAGAACTGCGGCAGGCTTTGCGGGAATTGAAATATGAGGGTAACCTTCAGCGTGTTATCTTAGATTTGCGCGATAATCCGGGCGGCTTACTGGAAGCTGCTGTCCAAATCGTCAATCTATTTGTGGAAAAAGACGCACCTGTGGTTTCCACCAAGGGATTCAGAGAAGAATCGCATGAATTTAAAACACGATTTAATCCCATGCTGCCCAACATTCCACTGGTCGTTATGGTTAACGGTGGCAGCGCCAGCGCCTCGGAAATTGTGGCCGGTGCTTTACAGGATTTGGACCGTGCGGTTATTATGGGTGAACCTACATATGGTAAAGGTTTGGTGCAGAAAGTTTATAATCTGGATAAATATAAAGAAACCAAACTCAAGATGACGACCGCCAAATATTATATTCCCAGCGGTCGCTGTATTCAGAAAAAAGATTACGGTTTGCACAATGAAGTGTTTGCTCGGGATAGCAGTGATACCCTGGACAATGAAGAACATGCCTACTACACCCGTAACAAACGGGTGGTTTATGACAAGGGCGGTATTTATCCGGATATTATCGTTGAAGATGATTCCATGAGCTACTTCAGTTTGCAATTATTGAAAAAGAATCTGTTGTTCGATTTTGCTGTCCAATTTCACAGTAACCAACCCGATTGGTTAGACAAGAATGTTGTGACGGATTCCATCCTGATGGCATTTCGCGAATTTGGCATGCAAAATGAATTTAAATTCGATTTTCAGGGGCACAGAGAATTGAAACGGTTAAAACAGATCGCCGATAACAACCAATATTCACCGGAGATCAAAAACCTTATTAGCGAGCTTGAGTCAAAACTTAATGAACAGGCTAAACATGCGTTTGATGACAACCGGCAGCAAATTAAAAAATTATTACACCTGGAGTTGGTTGAAAAGTATGCCGGGCGCAAAGCACGGTACAAATATACACTGAAGGATGATCAACAGATTGCCCGAGCTACAGAAGTTTTGAAAGATATGTCCGCTTATAATGATATTTTAGCCATTCAAAATTAAAAAGCCTTCTTTGGCGTTGGAATGACGGTGAATGGTTTGCTGGAGACAAGGCTCTCGAACTGCTTAAAGGTTTGCGGCGCAGGTGTACATCTTTTATTCAATCTCAGCCATTATCAGCATCGTCTGTAATGGCTGTTTTTTCATTTAAAGGAACATGGAAACAAAAGAACTATTTCAAAAATTGTCTATGCTGGCTGCCGAAATTGATTATGATATCTACGTTGTCGGTGGTTATGTAAGGGATTTACAATTAGGCAGTCCGGGAAAAGATATCGATTTTGTTGTGATCGGTGATGCGATGCGCTTTGCCGATTATTTAAAAAAGAATTTACAGATTAGCAATCTTGTACAATATCAGCGTTTCGGAACGTTTATGATGACCTATGCCGGATATCAATTGGAATTCGTTAATGCCCGCAAAGAATCATATGAAGATACTTCAAGAAAACCACAAACCCAACAGGCTGATTTATACACAGACCTAAGCCGTCGTGATTTCACAATTAATACCCTGGCCATGGATATATCGAAAGAAAAATACGGTGAAATAATCGATGTCTACGACGGTATCCGTGATTTAAAACATGGTATTATCCGCACACCATTACAACCGGAACAAACTTTTTATGACGATCCATTGCGAATGATGCGTGCCGTAAGGTTTGCCACCCGGTTCGGTTTTCAGATCGATTCAAAAATCTTCGAAGCTATTCGGAAAGAAAATGAACGTTTAAGCATTGTATCGCAGGAACGTATCACGGAGGAATTCAATAAAATACTTATGGCGAATCAACCGTCCCGCGGCTTGCATTTACTGGACGAAACAGAGTTGCTGCAGGTTTTTCTACCGGAGATGGCGGCTATGAAAGGCGTTGAACAGAAAAAGAACTTTCATCATAAGGATGTATTCTATCATACCCTGGAAGTGGTTGATAATATTGCTGAGCAAAATGGAACATTGCAACTCCGGTTGGCGGCATTGTTACATGATGTGGGAAAACCGCGTACCAAACGTTTTGATCAGGAAAGCGGATGGACGTTCTACGGGCATGAAATCGTAGGTGAGCGCATGGCCAATGCAATACTCAAACGTATGCGTTATTCCAATGAGATTATCCAATATGTTAAAAAATTAACCAAGTTACATTTGCGGCCAATGGCCCTGGTGGATGAAGATGTGACGGATTCGGCCATTCGCCGGGTTATGTTTAATGCCGGCGAAGAGCTCGAGGATTTGATGGACTTATGCCGGGCGGATATCACCTCAAAAAATCCTCAACGTGTGGAACGCTTTCTCGATAACTATGACCAGGTGGTGAAAAAGATGGCTGAAGTGGAGGAACGTGATCGCATTCGAAATTTTCAACCGCCGGTAAACGGTGTTGAAATTATGGAGTTATTCAATCTTGAGGCCGGGCCCCGGGTGGGTAAAATTAAAAAATTTATTGAAAATGCCATTCTCGATGGACAAGTTTCCAATGAACACGATGCCTGCGTAGAATATCTGATGCAACATAAGGAGGAACTGCTGGACTGATGCGGGTCATACTCTGGTATATGGACCAATTTGCATATCACCCATCTGTGAAAACGCTTGATTTTGCGGATGTTGTCAGTGATGGTAACTCGTTCGATAATGCCGTCGTTGCCTTTATACATGCTGAAGCCAAAGATGAAAATAATTTTTCTAAGGTAACTACAAAGTTGGTAAAAAATCTCAAATGGTTGGCCAAAAAATGGGAGTGTACACAAATTGTTTTACATTCATTTGCCCATTTGTCTGAATCCAAAAGCAATCCTGATTTGGTTCAGGAAATATTTGATAATGTGCAAAACCGACTTACTGAAGTGGGTTATACGGTTGATCAAACCCCCTTTGGTTATTTTTTGGATGTACAAATTTCAGCGCCTGGGCAATCGTTGGCCCGAGTGTATAAGGAATTTTAGTCTATTTTTTGGGTAATTCATCTTTTTTTATTTAACCGTTTCTTGTTACATTACAGACTAAACAGGAGTGGTAAAATCAATAGGGGACGATAGGCAACTTTGCACAAAATTTATCGTCTAAACATCTAACCTTTAAATTTTAGGATTTTTTATGAATGAAAGGGAACCGGTTAATCCCGAATCCAAACCAACTGAAATGCCTTTTTGGGCCATGGTCGTAGGTATTTTTACAAACCCGGCGGCCGTTTTTGGTCACATCAAAACAAAACCTAACTGGCTACTACCTTTTGCGATAATCGTTTTAGTGGCCGGCTTATTTACGTATTCCACAAGTGCGCAGCAAAAACAGATGCAAAAGGAATTCATTAATAACACCACAATGATTCCGGAAAGTATGAAGGCGGATTACCTGGAAGAACTGGAAACCCAAACCTATGTGGAAGAAAAGGTCTATCCCATTTTGGGAGTTGCCGTAAAAAGCATCCTTGAAATTCTGCTTATCGCTGCAGTTCTCATGTTTCTGGGTAACTTTGTGTTTGCCGGGGAATTGAAATTTAAAGATAATATGGCATTGTATGCCTGGTCGGGTTTGATAAGCTCTCTGGCTTTATTAGTGAAATTGCCGGTTGTTTTATCTAAGGATACGATGCTGGTGTTCACCAGCCTGGCCGTATTCGCCGATTCATCCGATATGCAGTCATTTTCCTTCCAAATACTGAATGCAATTGATGTTTTTGTAATATGGAAGCTGATCGTTATGGCCATTGGCTTTTCCATAATGTATAAACTGAGTCGGGCAAAGGGATACGTAAGCATGTTTTCAATATATGCCGTTTATGTTCTGATAACCGCCGGTATCAGTCAGGTTTTTAGCTGATCCGAGCAAATCGGTGGAAAAGGGGATGTGAACCGGATTAAGATGAAATATGTGCCGGCTAATTGGACTTTGATGAAGCATAAGATTATTAAACGACAAATCATGTAATAGATTGTAGTATAAAAATGTGTGAACGATCCTTTAAAAGGAGCGGATAAAGAAGAAGGAGTAACTCCATGACACAATCCATGCCATTTCGATTTAGAATACTGAGTAATGTCGTACTCCTTTTGTTTGTTGCCGTTGTGTCATCCAACGCTCAGACAAAAACCATGACCTTGGAAGATTGTATAGCAATTGCCCTGGAAAATAATACGGCATTAAAAACAAGTGCTTTTTCATACGAGGTAGCCAAACAGGATAAGCTTGGCAGCTATAGGGGAATATTGCCAAGAGTGAGCACATCCGCAGGGCGCGGCAAAGTTGAAACCGGACCCTCGGAATACCTCAGCGATGAACCGGTTGGCATCGATCCCGAAACCGGCAACGTAATTTACGAGGAACGCACCAGAAAAATTGAGCGATCCATCCGGGAATCGAGCAGTGCCAATGTCACTATCAGCCAGAATTTATTTGATGGAGGCATCTGGTGGAATCAGATTCGTAAAGCCGATGCGGACAAACGAGCGTCATATTATGATTACATTAGTCAACGTGACAATACTATCCTGAGTGTACAGCAAGCCTTTTTCGATTATGTCAAACAAATGAAATTGCTGGAGGTGGATTCCATAGCCGTTGATCGGAGCAGAAAGCAATTGGAACGGAGCCAAACCATGTTTGAACTGGGGGCCACGGCTCAGGTGGATGTTTATCGGTCAAGGGTGAACCTGGGTAATGATCGAATCGCTTTTTTACAACAAAAAAATATCGTTGCCCAAGCCAGAAAACAGTTGAATATTGCCATGGGCCGTGATCCATTTACACCCATCAATATTAAATATGAACAACTTGATCTGTATGAGCAATTACCCCGAATGAATGAACTGGTTGAGCAGGCTTATGAGAATCAACCCCTCATCAAAAAATTTAATGCCGATGTTAAATCACGTAAATTAGCCGTATCACTGGCCAAAGGCGTCAATTATCCGACGGTATCGACCTATGTGAACTACGACAGGTTTCACGAGGACGCGGTAAAAGTGTTTTCAGACTTCGGGCAGAATTATCAGCTGCGTTATGGTATCAATGTGTCCTTCGATATTTTTAATGGCTTCAGCGACTATGTCAATATTCAAAAAGCGGAAATCAACTATAAATCCACCCGTGAAAATAAAGAAGATTATAAACGTCAATTAAAGTCCGATATCCACCAAAGATATGCCGATTATAAATCCTATCTGGATATTATTGATATCAATGAAGTTAATCTGAAAGCTGCCCGTGAAGAATTTCGTCTGGCCAACGAACGTTACCAGGTAGGTGCCGGAACGGCTCTGGAAGTGCGGGAATCGCAGGTAAATCTGACCCAGGCGGAACAAACTCTTATCGCGGCAAAATTTAATGCCCGACTGGTGCTGGCCCAATTGGATAACTATCTGGGAAAAACCTATAAAAATTACTCCGAGTAATATTATAGGATAGACGGGAGCAGGCCCTGTTTTTGGTTGGTCGTTGTAGCTCCTCCAACCAGCAAAATTTATTAGGTGAGAGGGGATCATTGAGATGCTTATTCAAATTAAGGACTTGTCCAAATCATATTATTTGGGCGAGATTGAGGTCCCGGCACTGAAACATGTGGATATGGCCATTTCAAAGAATGAATATCTTTCCATTATGGGACCAAGCGGTTCAGGAAAATCCACTTTGATGAATATTATCGGATGTTTGGATGTGGCCACAGGCGGACAGTATATACTCAATGAACAAAGTGTGAACCATCTTGCTGATGATCAGCTCGCGGATATAAGGAACCGGGAGATTGGATTTGTTTTCCAGACATTTAATTTGCTGCCCCGGGCTGATGCACTGCATAATGTAGAACTACCTTTAATTTACAAAGGCGTGCAGCGCAATCGAAGGCGGGAGTTGGCTATGGATGCTTTGGATAAAGTTGGTCTGGCCGACCGCAGCCACCATAAACCCACTGAATTATCCGGTGGACAACGTCAACGGGTCGCTATCGCCAGGGCTTTAGTCAATGATCCGTCTATCATTCTGGCGGATGAGCCCACCGGTAACCTGGATTCCAGAACCGGCGAAGATATTATGCAGATATTTGATACGTTGCATCAAGGCGGAAATACGATCATTTTAGTGACTCATGAGGAACATATTGCCAAACATACCCAACGCACTATCCGCTTATTGGATGGTAAAATCTGCGATGATTTAAAAAATTAACTTACTATTTTGATATTGTTAATCCCCATTATTATAAGCTCATATATTGATTGGCCTGCTCAGGTTAATTGCATCATAGATCCATCATTGACCAGGACTTTAAATCAAAAAGGTATGCATTAACCTTTTGCAGCATATGAGAATGTCATGTTACATCAATCCATCCAGCGCTGATTTAGCCTTTTTAGCCAGGGGACTGCTTTTCAGCTCCGTGGTGATATAGTCATAATCTTCCCTGGCTTTTTTAAATTCGCCCAAATTGATCCATGCCTCAGCGCGATTATAATAGGCCATGGCATTAAAGGGATTGGCTTCCAAAGCCCGGTTGAACATATTAACGGCATCGGAAATCGCATTCTTTTTGAGAAATACTTCCCCCATGCTGTTATATCCGGCGGCATCCTCCGGCTGTAGTTTTATAAATTGTTCAAAACATTGTTTTGCCTTATCATATTGTTTCTGCTGCAGAAAAAAACGACCCACCCGCAGTTGGAGTTCACTATCATTTTTGCCTTTATTGGCGGCGGTCTGCATCCATTCGTGAGCTGCTTCTGGTTTTTGTTCTTTGATAAAACCAAGTGCCCGGCTAATGGCCCCGTGGGCCTCATCCAATTGTTGGATTTGATCCAGCAACTGCGCAGCTTTTTGCGGATCACCCCCTGAAAAACCCGGGGCAAAAAGATAAAACATATATAATCCTTCTTTAGCCGCTATGGATTTTTGATTATATTGTAGTGCTTTTTCGAACGCTTTTCGGATTTTACCCATCAGGATGGCACTCTTAACCGCTCCGGCTTGCTGGGCTTTCAATCCATATGCCTGGCCCAATAATTCATGAAAACGGTAATCGTCCTCTTTTTCGCCAATGGCTTTATCCAAATGGTTGATGGTTTGTTCATAATCATCCTGCTTAAAGGCGATGCGGGCCATCTGATAATAAAACTCTGCTTTATCATCCACTTGTCCCTGCAGGTTCTGTAATTGCTCTCCGGCTTCGATTAATCGTCCCTGATTAATAAGTTGTGCGATATCTATTAATTGATTGCTCACAGTATGGCCTCCGTTAATTTTTGCATGGTGTTATTCAAAATTTACAAGGGTTAAGCGGTATTGCTTTTCGTCGATATATCCGTAACGTTGCAAAGTTCTTAAAATCCATCGGCATTTCCATTTTAACCAACCGCTGTCGCCATTGGCCTTTACCCGCAGCGGTTTGGGAATAACAGCAGCTAAACGCATGATCTCGGCCATGTTCAGGTACTGTACGGGTTTATTAAAAAAGTGCCGGGAAGCGGCCTGCACCCCAAACACACCCGGTCCGAATTCAATAATATTCAGATAGATATGGAAGATACGGTTTTTGCTTAAATGTTTTTCCAGCCTTCGCGTGATGAAATATTCCTTTAGTTTTCGTGTTAACGATCGATCGGTCGTCAAATAAAGATTTTTGGCCAATTGTTGCGTAATGGTGCTGGCTCCCCGGACTACGGTTTTTTCCTGCCAGTTTTCTTTGATGGCCTCTTTTAATTCATTAAAATCCACACCCTCATGCAAATAAAATGCGCCGTCTTCGGAAACACGTACGGCCTGTTTTAAGAGTTTCGGGATGGTATTAAAGGAAACCCATTGCTGCCTTATTCGAATGTTTTGTCCGGTCCTGGCTGCCTGATCTAAACGAAGTTGCATCAGAGCTGTGGTATCGGGATTCACCCTTTGCAGGTTTGAAACATCCGGCAGACTGGCATAAATAAAAACAGCATAACCGATGAACAACATCATGCATAAAAACAGTATTTCTTTAAACAACTGCCATGGCCTAACCGACCGGTGATGCTTCTGGATTAAATCGTCATAATTAATTGACATTGATATTTCGGGATAAACTATAAGTTTTCATACACGGGTAGTGTGACTTTCTTGGCAATCCGTATTAAAAAAAGTTGGGCAGTGGCTAGGCCATCAATTGATTGCCATAGGGAAATAATCCGAACACTCCACCGGTATGGATAAATAAAATGCTGCGATCCTTTAATGAGTCGTTTCGGATGTGGTGTTCTAAACCCAGAAGGGCTTTGGCTCCGTAAACCGGATCGATTAGCAATCCCTCGGTCTGCGCCAATCGTTTGATAATCTGTACCTCTCGCTGCGAAATTACGCCATAACCTTCACCCACAAATCCATCAATTATTCGAATATCATCTTTTTGCCAATGGAGGTTTTCGTTGAATTGCTGCTTAAAATCATGCATGATGGCATCGATCTTTTGCACAAATTCGGCTGCGGTATCGCATACATTAATCGATAGGATATCCAGATCGCTGCCGGTCAGAAGCTTACCAATAAGCAGTCCGGCATGGGTTCCGCCGCTGCCTGTGCTGACCATGATGGTATCTATGGATAAGTCGTTTTCCCGGATTTGCTGTTGGATTTCCAGAAAAGCCCGCACATATCCCCAGGCGCCAATGGCATTGGATCCGCCTTCCGGTATCACATAGGTGGATTCGGGATATAACGATGCAATTTTCTCCATCTCAGCATCCACGTTTGCATACAACTCCGGACGGATCAAACGAATGTCGATATCCAGCAGAGCGTTAAGCAAATAATTACCGGTTGCAGAGCCGGATGGGGATTCTCTTAATACCAGCGTCGTCTTTAAGTCCAGTTTCCGGGCCATATAAGCCGCTGCCCGGCAATGATTGGATTGCATACCTCCGCAGGTAATGATGCGTCCGGCGCCCTGTTCGACGGCATCTTTTAATAAAAAATCCAGTTTGCGTACTTTATTGCCGCTTAATTCCAGGCCGGTTAAGTCATCCCGTTTAAAATATATGCGGGTGTGTCTGCTGTCGGTAAAACACTTTTTAACGGGTATTATCGGCGTGGGTGTTTGCGAAAAGTTAAAATGTGGCGGTAATGAAATGTCATACATGTTATGATCCCATTATTGGTTACAGTGATTTTTTAATCGCTGTTAGGCGCTCCTTCCCGTATCCATTGCAGAACCCCTTGCAATTGATTTTCATTCAGGGGCTGGATATTGGAA
>WJIP01000137.1 GCA_014730185.1 Caldithrix sp.
CGTTTACGGTGGAAACCAGCACCGCTATTGCCGCCCGGGCATCGCGGTCCAACGCTGCGGACAACCGGCTGCAGGTTTATCCCAATCCCTTTAATCACCGGGTGCAGATTCGCTGGTCCCTGCCCCGGGCCACAACCGTGGATTTGGCGGTTTACAATATCCGCGGCCGAAAGATACGGCACATCATGGACGGACGGTATGTCGGTTCGGGCACGCATACCTGGGCATGGCAGGGCCGCAATGATCAGGGCCAGCCTGTGGCCACGGGTATTTATTTCCTGCGCCTGCAATACGGGGACCAACAGCACTGGACCCGGCTGGTTTATCTGAAATAGGGCCCCGCCGGTGTAAGGGAGATTGAGAGATGTAACGTTGGAAGTTAGAAGTGGAAAGGGGCAGGTGGTTTGCAGCATATGAATGGTAACGCCGAATCCATTTCACGTCTTATGATGCATCAGGCTCAATACGGCTGCAAAACGATGGATTACATTGACCATACGATGAATTCGGGTTTGAACGTTCGAATTCACCGGCCTTACGGAGCGTAGCGTAAAAATGTCAGATGCAACTAATTGGTATACCTCTTTATTCATTGTCCATCGTATATGCTCCACGGTGTGTATACGTGTCGTGCGACCGTTTAGGGATCATTTGCGCATAGACACATGGTTAGCCGCTTTCCTGTTGAAGAGCGACAATATTATAATGCTCTGATTGTAATTGTTTATAGATATAATGAATATATGAAGGGCCGACTTCACAACACCCACCAATGACGGTAGCTCCCTTTTGTATCCAATCCATGACATGTAAAGCATATTTTTTTTCGTTCATATCATCCCGGGCTGTCAGCACATCAACCGTTCCTCCCGGCTTAAGAGCGTTGATAGACGTAAAGGCATTGCCGTAACCTCCAAAGGGCATATCCAAATGCCTTAATGCGAGTAAACCCTGATCGATGGTTTCCGGAAAAGAGCAATTGAACAATAAGGCTCCCAAGGGGTACTTTTTTAATGCGTGCAGCGCTTTTTCAATCGTTTCTCCTGAACGGAGTTGATTGGGATGGCTATCGGATAGGGTTAAACTTAGCCAGACCGGTTGGCCACCTTGCAGTGCGGCCTCAACAGCCGCTTTGGCTTCCTTTACATTGGAGATGGTTTCAATGAGAAACAGATCGACTACGGGGGCCTGGATGGCTACGATTTGTTCGTACTCCTTTTTCAATTCTGAAAAAGCACGCTCATCGACGGTGTAGCTTCCCATTAAGGGGGGCAGGCACCCTGCAATCGAAACCTCATCAGCGGTCAACCCCAGTTCATCTCTGGCACCCGATGCCGCATTTAAGGCTTGGTGCTGTAGTTTTTCAAACCATTGAACCTGACTATCGCGCTCAAGACGCGTTGGGGTGCATGTGTAACTGTTAATGGTAATGATACTGGCCCCTGCTTTAATAAAATCCTTATGGACTTCTTTGACGATTTCGGGGTTGTCCATCATTACTTGAGCTGACCACAAGGGGCTGGCCGGTTTTCCGGAGCGTTTATAGATTTCCTGGCCCACGCCACCATCTAAAAGAAAAATGTTTTTCATAAAGTCACCATTGAATGTTAGGGTCTGTTTATTGAATCGAATGTTGCATTTTACGCACTCATTTTGATTTTAACTTAATTCGATATTGCATACAAGTATTTATGAATGTTAACGTTGCGTTTAACCTGCGCCAAACATAGCGGCCAGTAAATTACAAAGCCCAAATGCCTACACCCGGATTAACAAAATTACGGGAGAATGACCGCGTTTGGCGTTAGGAGCTCCTATTTGATTAATACTAACTTCTTCACTTCAGTTTTATTATTTGCTTCTAATACATAATAGTACGTACCAGAAGATAGGGTTTTAAAGTCTTTTTTTACCCTGTGCAGGCCTGGATTTTTATATCCATTGTCTAAAATACTAATCAGTTTTCCAAGTATATCATACAACTTTAATGAGATTTCAGAGCGTTCGGACAAAAAATATTCAATTGTTGTAGAGCTATTAAAGGGATTTGGAAAATTTTGAAATAACGCTATGGTCTCGGGATGAATAAAATTTTTAATCCTGGAATGAATGCCAGTTACTGCATTAAATGAAGATAGAATAGCTCCACCATTACCCAGAACCCAAACATGCGTTGAATCTACAGCCTGTACTTTATAAAGCCTGCGATTTACAGGAATCGAGACTGGTTCCCAACTGGAACCTGAATTGTGTGTTTTTAATAAAATATAACCATCAGATGTATAGCCAGCGGCCCAGCCATTATTTTGATCGTAAAAATGAATATCTTCAAGATGAGAGTAATTTGGATCAATACTATGTTGTAATTCCCAATTTTTACCAGAATTAATCGTTTTGAATATTACGCCATAGCCTTTAGAATTTCCGCAAATCCAACCATTCTTTTTATCAATAAAAAAAATGTCGTATACAGTTAAGCTTAAATCCAATCGAACCCAAGAATTTCCACCATTTTGAGTAAAATAAAGGCCTGCAGGACCACCAACCCATCCCGTATCACTAGTTGTAAAAAATATTTTTGTAAATCCCCACCAATCATCATGGCCGCCGCCTATATGCCAGGTTTGTCCCCTATTGGAAGAATTGTATATTACATCACCAGACGTAAACCATCCATTAGAGTGGTCTTTAAGAAAAAATATATCTGAAACTTGTACTATACTATCTAATTGAATTTGCCAAGTTAGACCGCCATCCTTGGTACGACACAGTGTGCCATAATTACCATAGTAGCAAGAAAGCCAGCCATTTTGTTCATCAATAAAATATACATCAGAAATGTAATCTGTTTTTTCTTTTATTATATTGATATCAACATTAGTCCAATCAAATCCACTATTCGTTGTTTTTAATAATGTGTTTTTTCCCGCGGCGAATCCTATCTTATCATCGAGCATGAAAAAATCTTCTAGTGCTGCCATTTTTCCCGAGTATTTATGATCCCATGTATACCCGGCATCATAAGAAGCAGCTAAAGCACCATAGGCTCCTGAACTAAATATTGTCACACTATCTAACAATCCAAGTTTTTTTAAATAAAGCTTGGAGCTTATATAATCCCAATCCTTACCACCGTTTTTAGTTCCGTATAAAAAATTATCTAACAAGGCATATCCCAGCATTTCATTACTAAATGCAATATCAACTCTATAATTTGAATACCATGTTTTAAATTGCTGTTCCCAGGTTTTACCACCATCAGTAGTTTTAAAAATGTGATTGGTATATTCGTTTAGGCCATCCTGGTAACCAACCAGATAACCAAGACTATCATTGATAAACGTGAATTTTTGCAAATCAATCCAAAAATTAACAAAGCTATCCAGTGAAATCCATTCCCAGGATTTACCTATATCGTATGAATAATAGAACTTATCTTTATGGATTGCTAGTCCATGTCCATTATTAAAAAAGAATATTTGTGAGAATGGCGCGGCTTTGCTTATAAAGCTCCAATTAGTACCTCCATCATTAGTACGTAGTAATACCGAATCAATAACAGCCCATCCAATATCTTTATCTTGAAAATAGAAAGCAAGGTGATTATTCTCAGATGGTGTAATATCATTCCAGGATTCTCCGCCATTGTCAGTAGAAAATAATAACATATTACTCCCAAAGTACCCTGAAATAAATCCCTCCTTCTCATTTAGGAATGATATATTTTTAATATTCAGTGGAATTGGGACACCAATTTGAGACCAAGTTTGATCAATATCCGAGAATTTATAAAGGATTCCTGCTTCGCCACCGGTAAAGATAATTGAAGAGGAAACAACTTCAATTGCATCTAAATTGAAACCTGTTGGTTTTGGATTTTGCCAATACCAATTATCTTGAGCATAAGTAAAGCTAATAAGAAACAGACAAAAATATATACGTTTATAATTATTGAAGGACCTTTTCAAAGCATATATTCCAGTAATGTGTTATATCCCAAATGTTTATTATTATTTCATTTGACCATGCCGGTCAATACAATTCTGTTGATATCCAATTCTATAAAAAAACTCAGTCATTTCAACTAAAGAAAGATAATTTAAAGAGCCCCTAACGATTGCCGATAACCTACGCGCTGAAAAGCGTGCCGGACAAGGAAACTTCCCGTAAAACTACACGGCTGCTCGCGTCAGGTTGATTGCCCATTTTAGTGTGCATTAAAACTCGTTGAATTTTCAATTGAAGTAATAACATGTATAATTTCATCATCAATTTCATTTTGCTTTAGCTTAAAATTAGTCTTTTAAGCATATCAATTTTCCATTAGTATTAGCGCACTAACGCCTGAGCTCACCGGCGGCAATGAAGCGCAGCAGAGAAAAATCCAGTGCAGCGATTTGTTGTACATTTCTTAATAAACTTCACGACGTTTGGTATAAGAATAGTAGCTGACTGCGTGGTACTTTCCTCTCAAGTTACAAAAAAGTTGTAGCGGGCTGCAACCTTTGAATTTATTAGGGACGCGGCTATTGTTTTTATACATTGTTGTGGGTAGTTTTAATCGTCCAATTATGTCTAATCTAAATTATAAACTCAATATTGATTCTAGCTTATCTTTTATTTCAGAATTATTTCATCCAATTCAATTTGACCTTATAAAGTGAATTGCTGGTTGTTACAAATAGCTCATTTTTACTTTTCCCACCCCATGTTAGTGATTGTACACGCTCATTCAGCATAATTCGTTTTATTTCATTGGCATTGACATCCAAAACAAATATTTTACCTTCGGCTAAGAACAGTCTGCCCTTATCGTCATAAACATTACCATATTCACCTCGCGCAATAAATTTGCTCATTTTTGAAAGACCACCTTGGTCATTCACCCGGAAACGGTAAGTGATTTTGGGATCTTCATGGGTAACATATACCGGTTGGCTTTGATTTGGTTTGACTGCCATAAGTTGCACTGATCGTCCCAGGTCGAAGGTATAGGGAATAATGGTGACACCATCAGGCGCAACAAAGCTTTTTTCAGCCATTGTGGTAGCGATTTTTTCGAAATCATCCCTCCATCGATGCGTTGGATGAATTACACGTTGTACATTTTTAATTTCACGGGTTTTTGATAGTCTTAACACTTGCATATCGTCCGTTTTATCCGGATTTACAGCATAGGCTAAAATTGCCCAGCCACCTTTTCCCCATCCGCTATATAAGGGGTTGTTGTCAGAGAGATTTTCGATGGTTGTAGGCGGATTGTCATCTTTAAATCCCGGTTGTGGATCGTAACGGCAGATGACGATCAAATTATCCTTTGTGTCAACAGCAAGGGAAAAAGGCTTGTACGGATAATCAGCATAAACGGATATCGTATTCGTTTGTGCTGACCATTTATAAACACGCTTTTGCTGGTTTTCACAGAAATAAACATTCCCTTTACTATCTGAAGCAGCGCCTGTGGCAAACTCATAGCCAAATCCTAGTTTTTCAATTGCAACATCGGAGTTTTTATTGGACATTTCATCACCTGTTACAGTTGCCCTGGCAAAATCTCCCGGATACACAATCAGGTTTTTATCCATATCGAAAATGGTTCGCTCAGGCAGTTGCAATACCTGTGTCCAGCTGCGCATATTTCTAAAATCGATGTTTTTGCTATTGGAAACTTTTATTCCCCAGGGGCGTGGAGTGTTCACACGAATTGTCCGATACATCCACAAATTAGCAAACATCAGGTTATGACTGTCATTAATATTGAGCGTTTGGGCATTTTTTCCTTCTTCTCCCTCTTCTTCAAATTGAAAAGCATAAAATTTCCAATTGGCAATATTGTTCACGCGGGCTTCCTGGCGCACATGGTGTTCCATCGACATGGCATAAACTCTTCCCGGAGTGGAGGTATTGCTGATGTATAAACCGGTGCTTGCATAAGTGTTTGCGGTCCAGATATCTTTGAGAATTCCACCTCCATTGTTGGTAACCCAAATGCTCCAATACTGATTATCCCATGCCTTATCCATTCCCCTTTCGTAAACAGGTTCTGTTGGACTACTGATGTTTTCGTTTTTCTTTTTCTTGTGTGAGGGTTGTCCGGGTTTTGACATGCTGCCATGTCCGCCAACAATTTTTACATCATTAATCATGGAAGACTTATTGGCCATCCACTTCAGAGCCACTGCCCGGTTATTATAAGCACCTGTATTGATGCCAATTCCATTGATTAAATCATTACCTCCTTCTGACGATTCTAATACCGGATTAGGTGCCCCAAATCCGCTAAAATTAGCTTCACTCTCAATTAGCACCAATTGTGTAGCATATGGGTGCATGCCTATTAGTTTGGTGCCTTTGTTCAATTTAATTGTTTCAGTAATCCGGTACCAGCCTGTTGGGAAATAGAGGTTTTTGTGATTGGCAATGGCTGCCTGAATGGCTTTCGTGTCATCCGTTTTTCCATCGCCAACAGCGCCAAGATCTTTTACGCTAATCCATGTATCTGTGGAAGGCAGATCAGGAATTACCTTGTCTAAACTTGCGGGGACACGATCAATAGCTTCCAGTTCGCTTACTGTTCTGTACCTGGAGTTGTCCGCCATGTCTTCCATAACCAGGCCATGGACAAAATTCTTAATCACGTATTGCTTGCCTTTTGCTTCTATGTTTTGTCCACTGGGTGAAAAATGTATTGGAACATCTACATTTTGACAATTAACGTTCAATAGATTTATCTGGCTGACCGCTTCATTTTTTACTCCTATCACGACTCCTTTTTTGACATTTCTGAAAAGGCAATCTTCCATAAACAATCGATCGGGAATACCTTGCTGAAGTTCAACTGCTACAGGCACATCATTCACTTGCATAGAAATTATTGACATTCCGGTATTTCGACTTAAAATAGCAGCACTACGTTGACCTTCAAAATAGAGATCGATCATCATCATCGGCCATCCTGGAGATGTTCGTGAGGAGGATATTCCGTACTCACCTCCATAGAACTTGAGGTTTTCAATTTCATTTCCAAGATCATAGATACCGGCATATCCGTCGCCAATATAAAAGTTGCAATGACTAACAAAGCTATGCTGCGCAAAATGAGTACGAAGGGCAATGGCTTTTGGATTACCGGATTCAATTCTGAAATCAATATTGCTGATGGCGCTGTAAAATGTGCCGGCACTAGCATCTTGGGGTTCATCTCCGTTCTCTACCAAATTATGAGTGAACCAAAACATGTAGTTGTATTCATCCTGGTAACCATCGGTACTCTTGCCCAAAATAAACTCAGGTCGATTTTTACCATAACCAATAATTCGAATGGCTTTAGGAACGTGAATGGTTTTACTGATGCGATATTTTCCTTCCGGAATGAATAATACGCCGAAATTCTTTTCTTTTTTGAGCTTATTTATGGCAAGCTGAAGCGCTTCCGATACATCTTCCTTACCATTTGCTTTAATGCCAAATGATTCTGGATTGTAATAATGTGCACTAGGATCATTGGGTAATTGTGTGTACACTGATTGAGCGTTTATACTCAACGGAATAAATAACAGAATAATGAACACAACTCTGATTCTAGCAAGGTAAAAACTTTTATGTGTGCTGAAAAGTTGAATGTTAAAAATATGATTAATAACAACTTGAAAGATATTGTCTGTTTTTTTCATAATGTATTGTTAGTGGTTTGTAGTTATTGAGTATCGGTTTTGAATTACCCACAACGTTTGTGTATATGCTATTGTTCTTATTCCATCAAATTAGCGGTATATAAACAATTATCTACATTTTCCTTTTCATTCCTTAATAAAACATCTAAAGGATTTATGGTTTTATTACTGCTTACATGTAAAGGCCGGTGATCATTTATTATTGGTCATTATGAGTCATTGAATTACGTAAAAAATATAAGCAATCATACCTGTTTTATCAAACCCGCAAGGTACAATCATCAACGTCAATCGATCAAAAATCTAAGAATAGGGTTGCATACTTTACACGTCTCCATGATTCCCCTACTCCCATAATCCGCCAAAAGCTTTCTCCGAAGGAGGCCCTGCAGGGCCTACGGAACAATAATCCATTCTTCAAAAATACCCCGCCGCCGGGTGGTCATGGCGGCAGGTGTGCCTTTTGAGTACTTCCCAAAAATGATGCATGCATAAATCCACATCGGCCAGGGCGGCTTCCGCTCGTGTCCGGTAGCATTCCCAATTTTAAGGGTAAATACATCCGGTCGATAAATTATAGTTTGGTGGTCGGCCAGAAGTAAAAGATCCCCCTTTGGTGCTTTCGTACCTCTCTCAAAGCTTCCCACCATCCCCCTGCACAGAGGGAGGCACTGAGGGGGGTAAACATACCGCGTGCGATTAAAAATGGTGCCCCGTGCAGGACTCGAACCTGCGGCACCAAGATTAGGAATCTTGCGCTCTATCCACCTGAGCTAACGGGGCAATGATGCAATTTACCGCCACACAGTACACTTGGCAAATCAAACCACAAACGGTATAGCGGCTGCTTTGCTGAGTCCACGGGGGGTTGGGCCATGGTTTAAAAATGGATCAAAGATTGCATAGCATAGGCGGATAATTTATCCCGGCCCTTAAGAAAATCCAGTTCGATCAGGAAGCGCACAGCAATCAGCCGGACGCCGGTTTTCTCGATTAAACGGGTCGAGGCCAGGGCCGTGCCCCCCGTGGCCAGCAGATCATCCATAAGCACCACGGCGCTGCCGGGGGCCACGGCATCCTGATGCATTTCCACGCTGTCCGTACCGTATTCCAGGGTATAGCTTTCCTGGTGTACTTTAGCCGGCAGTTTACCGGGTTTGCGGATGGGTACAAATCCGCAATTTAACCGGTCGGCCACGGCCGCGGCAAAGATAAAGCCGCGGGCTTCAATGCCGGCAATAGCATCCGCCCTGAGGTCACGGACCGATTCACACAGATGGTGCACCGTGGCCCCGAACAACGCGGCATTCTGCAATACCGGAGTAATGTCTTTAAACAGAATACCTTTGTGCGGAAAGTCCGGCACATCCCGTATGGCCTGTTTGATGTCCTCGATGGATTTCATGTACACTCCGTAGGTTATAAGGCAACGTCAAAACTGCTGTACCGATCGGTTTTTTGCAGTTCGGTCATTTCCGTATCGGTTACATGGGCAAAACCGGGGCCTTGTTTGAGTTTTTCGATAAAGGCATCCACCACGGCCACTTCCCCTTCGGCCACCACTTCCACATCCCCGTTGGGCAGGTTTTTAACGTAACCGTTGACGCCGAATTCCCGGGCCTGTTCCCGCGTAAACCAGCGGAAACCGACACCCTGCACCCGACCTTTTAAAATCACTTGTAATGCTTTTTTCATTGGATCATCCCGATAAGTTTTTGAATGGCTTCCCGGCCTTCCTTAGCCTGTACAATCGTTTCCGACACGTCCCATGTATTGATCCCCACCACCGGTTTGTGCATTTGCAGCGCAAAAGCGAGTTCCGATAACGTACCGTACTGCCCGTCAATGGCGATCAGTCCCCGGGCCGACCGCACGACCAGGGCATTACGCATGATGCCCATACCGGTGGGGATCACGATATCGATAAAGGGATTGGCGGTTGAGTTGTCCTCTTCCGGAATGATGCCCACCGTCCATCCCTGCTGTTCTTTACAGCCGCGGGCGGCCGATTCCATAATACCGCCCTTGCCCCCGCAAACCAGACCATACTCATACCGGGCAATCCATTGGCCCGTCTCGTAAGCCATGTGCAAGGCCTGCTCATCGCTTTCTCTGCCGCCAATAACGCCAATCAACGGAATCATATCACTCCTTATCCCCGATTACGGATTTAACCGTTGTAACGTGCGGGGAAAGGGAATCGTTTCGCGGATATGCTGAATACCTGCAATCCATGCCACCGTGCGTTCAATACCCAGGCCGAAACCGGAATGGGGCACGGATCCGTATTTGCGCAGATCCAGATACCAGGCGAAGGCATCTTCCGGTAGATTGTGCTCCCGTATGCGCTGTAAGAGGGTCTCGTAATCATCCTCCCTCTGGGACCCGCCGATGATTTCCCCGTAACCCTCGGGGGCCAGCATGTCCATGGCCAGCGCATACTGGGGCTCCTGCGGATCACGCTTCATATAAAAGGCTTTGATGGCCGCCGGATAATGATGGACGATAACCGGTTGATCAAATTGTTCGGAAATCACGGTTTCGTCGGTACCGCCAAAGTCATCGCCGTGCCGGAATTCAATGTGATTTTTTTTCAAAATATCCACGGCTTCTTCATAATGGATTTTGGGGAAAGGCGGTTTGATACATTCCAGTTTGGACGTATCCCGCTCCAGGGTTTGTAATTCCGGCTGCCTGTTTTTCAGCACACTTTGCACAATATGACTGACGAACTCTTCGGCCAGCTGCATATCGTCATCCAGATCAAAAAACGCCGCTTCCGGTTCAATCATCCAAAATTCCGTCAGATGGCGGCGGGTTTTGGATTTTTCGGCCCGAAAAGTCGGTCCATAACAATACACTTTGCCGAAAGCCATAGCGCCGGCCTCGGCATACAGTTGCCCGCTCTGGGTTAAATACGCTTTACTGCCGAAGTAATCGGTTTCAAAGAGCGTGGTGGTTCCCTCGGCGGCATTGGGCGTGAAGACGGGTGAATCCACCAGTATGAAATCTTCCTTATTGAAATATTCCTGCGCCGCCCGGATGATTTCGTGCCGGATGCGCAAAATGGCATGCTGTTTGGACGACCGCAGCCACAAATGCCGGTGATCCATCAAAAAATCCACACCGTGCTCTTTTTTGCTGATGGGGTACTCATCGGCCAGCTGCACAATCTGCAACGTTTTAACCTGAATTTCATAGCCCAAGGGGGAGCGCTCATCGGCGGACACCACACCGGTAAGGACAATGGAGCTTTCCTGGGTCAATTGATCTGTATCGGCAAAGGTTGCTTCGGACACGTCCTTTTTAAACACCACACACTGGATGGTTTCCGATCCGTCCCGCACCAGTAAAAACCGTAATTTGCCGCTGGAGCGCATATTATATAACCACCCGCGGATGGTCACTTCCTGGCCTTCATACTTATGAATATCGGCAATGCGTACTTTTTCTGCCATAATCGTTCCTTATGCTTGCTGTTTGTAAAAGAAAACGTGCAATTTAAAGAAGAACGCCGTTGGTATCAAGAATTTGATTGCCGCGGGTATAAACCGGACTGAATCTATCCATAAGAAGGCCACGATGCCAAAACGGTTTTCTGCAGCAGAATAATCGTTAATACCATTGCTTCCGGCGGATTAATATTCTATATTCCGTTATAGATTTCACATGTAAAAACCCGTACGATTATGATTGACCCATCGGCCTTTAAACATAAGTTGAGCACACCGTTTGCCCTGTGCCGTAGGGCCGAGACGACCATGCGGGGTATTGTCATTCGTAACATTTTTGTATGCCATTATTGCCCCATACCCCTTTATACAGAGGGGTCGCATGGCGGATGATAGGTACAAAAAAAAGGCTCAAACCGTGTGGTTTGCAGTTTTAGATATACCCAGAAAATCGATAGAGTCGGTGTATTTAAATGCGGAGGCATCCATGAAAGGAACGTTGAAACGGTTAGGACTTATACTCACCTTTTTACTGCCCCTATCCACATTTGCCGCGGATGTGGTGTATAACGATAGTTGGGGTCCAAGCGGGTTTACGCTGGAATCCGGTGATTTATCCGGTGTACAGCTCAATTTTTCCGTCGAGCGGTTTTCGTTGACAGACCGGGATATCAACGGCCAGCTGATGCAAGTGATTACCATGCCCGGCACCCTGCTGCCCAATGATGAGGGCATGCCCAATTTACCGGGGTTGAGTCGTTTTATTGCCGTTCCCCGGGGAGCGGAGGTTACGTTTTCGGTATTGGATGGGCGCACGGATACGTTCACAGACATGGAAATAGCACCGGCGCCGGATATTCCCTTCGACATAGAGGAAGGCCCCTTGCAATACCGTAAAAATGAGCAGGTTTACGGCAGCGATGACCTTTATCCGCAAAATATTATCCGTATTTCACAAATCAGGCAGATTCGCGGGGTTGATGTGGTACTGATCGGTGTTACGCCTTTTCAGTACAATCCGGACAGCAAAGAATTGACGGTGCACCGCGATCTTAAAATTCGCCTTGAATTTAACGGCGGTTCCGGCACAGTTGGTGATGCCCGTTTACTCAGCCGCTGGTGGCAGCCCATCATTGACGATCTGGTGCTCAATCGTCAAATTCTGCCTCAGGCTTCTCTGCCTGATTACAATACGACCCATCAAACCGATGATGCCTCCGTAAACAATGTGGAATACCTGATTATCACCCCCGATGATGCCGATTTCATAGCCTGGGCGGATTCCATTAAACGGTTCCGTAATCAACAGGGGATTCAAACCGGAATCATTACCACGGCCGAAATCGGCGGCAATGATTTTAACACCATCGAATCTTACATCGATGATGCCTATTATAACTGGGATATACCCCCTTCCGCCGTGCTGCTGCTTGGTGATTACGGCCAATCCGGTAATACCATCGATTCCTCACCGGAAGAACCGCATCCCTACAGCGGTACCTATGTTTCGGATAATTATTACGCAGACGTGGATGGGGATGATTTACCGGATATTGTTTTTTCCCGCATCACCGCCCGCGATGCCACTGATTTACAGATTATGGTTTCCAAAATCCTTGATTACGAACGACATCCGCCCACCAATACCGCTTTTTACGATAACCCGGTAACGGCCATGGGCTGGCAAACCGAGCGCTGGTTTCAGCTCTGTTCGGAAATAGTCAACGGTTTTTGGGAATATGAACTGGGTAAAAACCCGGTGCGGGAAAATGCCATCTATTCCGGCACGCCCGGCGATGTATGGTCCACCGCTGATAATACCGATGACGTGGTGGACTACTTCGGTCCCAACGGTTTGGGCTATATTCCGCAAACGCCGGAACATTTAACCGATTGGGGAGGAAATGCCACGCGGGTCAACAATGATATCAACAGCGGGGCTTTTATGATTCAGCACCGTGACCACGGCTCGGAAACCGGCTGGGGTGAACCGGATTACGATATCAATGATATGGACGGTCTGCACAACAATGATTTGACTTTTGTATTTTCGGTGAATTGCCTCACCGGTGAATTCAATATGAGCGGAGAGTGTTTCGCAGAGGCTTTTCACCGTTATGAGCAACGCGCTCTGGGTATCATTGCCGCCAGCCAGGTTTCCTATTCATTTGTCAACGATACGTATACCTGGGGCATGTACGACAACATGTGGCCGCAGTTTATGCCGGACGAGACCACCACACCGGAAGCCCGCGGTATTCTGCCTTCCTTTGCCAATGCCGCCGGTAAATACTTTTTACAGGGTTCGGACTGGCCCTATAACACCGGTGACAAGGAAATCACCTACTACCTCTTTCACCATCACGGCGGCGCTTATTCCACGGTATATTCCGAATTACCGCAATATCTGACGGTCAATCATAATGATGTTCTGGATGCTCAGGCCACCCGTTTCAGTGTAACCGCCGATGAGGGAGCGCTGATCGGATTATCGGTGAACGATGAGATCATCGGTGTGGGGGAAGGCACCGGAGAACCGGTGGATATCGATATTGAACCTCAGCAACCGGGGGATACCATGCTGGTTACGGTTACGCTGCAGAATTACTATCGATACAGCGAACCGGTGCCGGTGGTGGAATCTTCCGGAGCCTATATTACCGTTGATTCCTGGGCAATCGATGATGGTACAAGCGGTAACGGCAATCAGCAGGCCGATTATGCCGAATCGGTTATGCTGGATGTGACGGCGGCCAATTTAGGTTCGGAAGCGGCCGTGGATGTATCAGCGGTTTTCAGCTCCGATGATACCTATTTGACGATCACCGACGCCGAACATTTCTACGGCTTTATGGACACTAATCAGGTGGTGGCCGGTAACAATGCCTTCGCCTTTGACGTGGCCAATGGTGTACCCGATCAGCACAAAGCCGCCAGTCAGGTAACCTTCACCGATACCAGCGGCAGTGAATGGGTATCGAATCTTTCCATTACCTTGAACGCCCCAGCTTTTACCTTTGGTGACTTGATGGTCCATGACACCGAAAGCGGTAACGGTGATGGGGTGCTTGATCCCGGTGAAACATCGGATATTACCATTGCCACCATAAACAGCGGTCACTCCGATGCCGCCTCGGCAGAAGGCCATCTGACGTCCCTGACAGCCGATGTAACGGTTAATACATCGCAATACACATTTACCGAATTTAGCGCCGGTGATACGGTGGACGCCCTATTCAATATAAGCGCCGATGAGCAGCTTGCCCTTGGTTCTTCGGCCTTTTTGCAGTATAAGGTGACCTCCGGGGCTTATGCCACCACGGATACTTTTGAAATACTGATTGGCGAAATGCCGGAATTTGTCATGCAGGACACCACCGTTTCCGTGGCCAATGCCATGTTCTACGATACCGGCGGCGAATATGACAATTACAGTGACGGCGAACGCATCACCATGACTTTTACGGCCGATCATACCTGCGAGGGTTTAACGGTAAAATTTATGCAATTCAAAACGGATGATGACGATGATCTGTACATTTTTGACGGACCCAATCAGTACGCCCCGCAGATTCCGGGCAGTCCGTTTAGCGGCAGTGAATTGCCCCCTGAATATGCCTCCACCAACAATGATGGCGCCTTAACTTTTGTTTTTAATTCCAACGTCATGTTGAATGATGAAGGCTGGCAAGCGGAATTCAGTCCCAACGTGCCCCTGCACGCCGGCGCCCCGGAGCCCAATGCCGTAAATACATTAATCCTTGAAGATAACTTCCCCAACCCCTTTAATCCGCACACGACCATACGTTTTGCCCTGCCCCGCACGGCACAGGTGGATCTGGTTGTCCATAATATCCACGGACAAAAAATTCGCACCTTAGCTAAAAGCAAAATGGCCGGTGGTAACCATCAGGTGGTCTGGGATGGTAAAAATGAGGCCGGGCATGCCGTAACCAGTGGAATCTATTTTTACACCATCAAAAGCGGGGCATTCACCAAGACCCGCAAGATGATGTTGATGAAATA
>WJIP01000138.1 GCA_014730185.1 Caldithrix sp.
GCCGTAATTCCATGCCCAGCTTTGATATCGGTTGATCGCCCAGCTTCGTATGGTCTGCAATTCTGGTTCAGAAAATGTATGATAGGCCGGGTTAGAACCGCATAATACTTTTATGAGATCGTTCTTCAATCCTGGTATGGAAAAGGGCAGAGCAGTATGGTCCGCCAGATTGGTTACCGTGCTGCTAATGGATTTGGTACTCCTGGAATGAAAGCGCTGACTCAATGACGTTTTGAGGAGGGCTTGCATACTTGATATATCGCTATCCACCAATAAAGTGCCGTGGCTTAGCATGTGCTCCCGCGAGGAAAACTGGGCATTGCCGGAAACCTTATTACCATCGACATGCAGGTTATTGCGCTCGGTTATATCGATATGCAAACCGTAACTTTCTAAAACTTCAATAATCGGTTGAAGAAATTTGCGGTAATTGTTAAAATCTTTTAAGGTATGGCGGGTAATATAGCTAAAATTCAAATTGCCCTGATCGTGGTATACGGCGCCGCCGCCGGATATCCGCCGAATGACCGGAATGTGGTATTGAGCAGCTGTTTTTAGATTTACCTCTTCCAATACGTTTTGATGTTTACCGACCACAACGCAGGGATCGTTGACGTATAAAAACAGATATGCATGGCGGCTAACATCCAGATGGCGAACGGCATATTCCTCCAAAGCCAGATTCAGATAGGGGTTGGTTTGATCATGATTATCGATGTAAATGAGTGGATCCATAAATCCGGCTGACCTTTGTATTGGGGGTAAACGGCCATCCCGGTTTTGAGATGGCCTGTACCATTTTATTCGGACATCATGGTTTGTTCGATGTGAAAAACCGGTTTAATATCCACCGGTATATCGGCTATTTTGTCCCGCAACCGGTTAATGGACGGGGAATCCACGGCATATTCCTCGATCAGTTGTTTAGCCCCCTGGTAATCGCCGGTAGCCTGTATCATAAGAACCTTATGGGCCAGTTGTTTAAGCACAATATAGATGGTATCAAAATTAACCGACAGCCGCTGGGTTTCTGCATCAAAACGATAGGCGTTGTTCTGCAGTAGATAATTGTAAATAATGGCATTGCCGGCCCCGTGGGCTTCGTTGATACCGAAACGAATGGACCGGAAAATACCGGCCAGAAAGGTGGCCCAGATTTCGTTTTCAAACGCTTTAGGGTATTGGCCTTTTTCGATCATAAATATATTGTTATACATGCCCAGCACATCGGCCTTACATTCCTCAATTTTGGAATAAGTCTCTTTCAACTCGTCTTTAACTTCCGTCTGACGACCGTCCACGGTGATAATACCCGGGCCGATACCGTGAGACATTTCATGCATCAGGGTATGGTTGAAAAAGCCTTCAAAAGTCACATCAGCCAGCAAATCTTCATCCAGGATGCGTTCGGCAATGGGTTTAAGCTGTTTTTTGAATTTGGCCTCGTGCATATTTTTAAGCATTACTTTTTTAGAGCCTTTCTGTTGCCGGACCCGTTCGTCGTTGGGCAGGTTAAAAGCCAGGGTTTGCACGCCCGCCTTGGTATCGCCGGCGGAAAATATCTCCTGTACCACCATGATGGGCGACTCGCTGCCGCGGTTAAAATTTTTGTGTTCATCGGGGATGGGCAGGTTTTTTTCCATGTCGTTCAGATAATCGCCGAACACGGCCAGCTTCTGGCTTTCCTGCGGATCTTTGATAGTCAGGAAGCACTCGAAGGCCGCTTTATAATTAAATAATTGATCTTCGTACACTTCGTAAGGTCCGATGACCACCTCAATGGTATGATCCTTTAAATCCATCCAGGCCATATCGCTTTCGAAATAATCATTGGTACCAAATGCTTCTGCCCGGGTGCGCAGGTATTTTTGCAGCGATGGGTTGTCGGCATAGTCTGCCGCTTCTTTTAAGAGGTTGGCGGCCCGCTCTAACGGTTCCTTGTAATACTGAGAATAGGGAATGGCTACCAATTGATCGCCCCTGCGGCGGATGACCGTAAACTCCGATGTAAACGCTTCCCGGTCTTCGGGGTGATCCTGCAGCCAATGCTGAAACTCATCTTTGGTCATATCCGGTGGATAATAATTGGCGCCGGGCGGCTTGGGTTGGTCGCCGTAAAACGGTTTATTATGATTAAGCCGGTCGAACGGCCCGAACATGATATTAAAGTATTGCAGTTTCAACCGATCGACAGGCCGATCGCTTTTCTGCAATGCCTGCCGAATGTTCATATTTTTATGGTAGACCTGCTGTAAAAACAGTTCATCCATAATTTTAGCCGCCCGGTATAATTTTTTCACCACCACTTTCTGCCGGTCATCCAGCAGGGAAGCATCGTAGGTGATTTCGGTTTCGGCAAACTGAGCCAGTTTTTCTTGCATAACCCGCATATTATCGTCCTCGTTTTGCGCGACCAAAAGGTTACTTGTGGCTATCAGCAAAATGATTAATTTTAAAAACATCTTATGCATATCGTATCCTTTCATAGCCGGTTGAATGGTTTTAATCGTTGCCGCTAACTAAAAAATAATTTTAAATAGAACAGGGGATTGGCCAGTTTGGTTTTGGGCACTTCATCGGCCATCATTCCGCTGATCAATGCTTTAACCTCATCATTGCGGGCCGCTTTATTCAGCACGAAATTGAGCAGAAACCGAAAGCGGCCGATGCGCTGCAGATTGGTGCTGACGCGCAGTTCGTCGCCCAGCTCCGCCCATAGCCGTTCATCGTATATTTTCAGTGCTTCGGCGCTAAGGTCGTTTTGATCGATAGCCTCCCGGGCGGTGCGCGCCGCCTGCCGGCCGGAATACAAAGCATTGCCGATGCCTTCTCCGGTAAAGGGATCGATCAATCCGGCGGCGTCGCCTAATAATAAAAAACCGTTGCCGTAATTCCGGCGGTGTTTACTGCCCACGGGTAAATTCCAGCCTCTGGGGCTTTCCATGGGCTCAGCATTTTTAAACCGCTCCCGGAAGGCCGGACTTTGCACGGCGCTTTGCAGAGCGCCTTTAAGATCGATCCGGCGATCCTTCATGGTTTGATGCAGCATGCCGATACCCACATTGGCAATACCGTCGTCCGCCGGGAAAATCCACAGATAACCGGGCTGCACTTCATCGATATAATGCAATTCGATTTGTTTATCCAATCCATCGACGTTTTTATAATATTGGCGCAGAGCCACCACCCAATGGGCCGGATCATGTTCGTATAAACCCGTTTCCCGGCTGACCACCGATTTAAAGCCGTCGGCCCCAAATACGATCTTACCGTAAAACGATTCTTGTTGACCGTCGGCGTGTTCACCCTGTACACCGTTAACAAACTCCCCTTCCACAAGCAGTTTTTTAACGGTAAAATGTTCCAAAGTTCGGCTTGCGGCGGTTTGGGCTTCATTAAATAAAAAATGATCAAAAACCTGCCGGCGCATGACCATACCGGTGGGCAGATCATCGTTGCCGTTGCGGCGAAAAGGAATATTGACCTGCTGATGATCCGGACTGCCGAAAGTAACCGAGTCCACGATAGCCATGGGTTGCTGCAGGGCTTTTTGTACTAACTTCAGCTCTTTGAGGATATTCATAGATTTACCGGATATAGCGTCGCCGCAGATTTTATCACGGGGAAAGGCATCTTTCTCCAGCAGCAGACTTTTCAGGCCGTAGCGTTGGGCGTACAAAGCAGCGGAAGCGCCGGCCGGTCCGCCGCCGATAATGATTATGTCATATATCTCATTTGAATTGGCCATACAAAATCCTCAATGAACTGAACGGTTAGAGCTTAACAAAATATTAAATATCCTGCAAATTGAAAGCGATGTTGTATGACGACCGATTCAACATCTTAAAAACATCATTGTTTGATGTGTACATACCTGTAAGATATTTAATCGTAAGATAAACGTTTTTTTAACAAGTCTGCCATTTTTTGAGATACGGTTCTTAGACGGTCATCGATTTCCAGCCATTGGATGCGCTGGTCTTTACGGAACCAGGTCAGTTGACGTTTGGCGAATTGGCGGGAATGCCGCTTGATGGCCTCAATCATGTCTTCTTTAGGGTACTGGCCGTTCAAATAGTCAAAAACCTCTTTATAGCCCACTGTATTCAGGGCATTCATGCCCGGGTGATATCCGCTTTTCTTTAAAGACTGCACTTCCTCAATCAGTCCGGCCTTGATCATAGCGTCCACGCGGGCATTGATGCGGTCATATAATTGTTGCCGGTCCATGATCAAACCGATGAAAAAGGGATGGAAATTCGGGGGATCGGCCTGTTGCCGGTGCCATTGGGAAAACGGCTGCCCGGACAGATAAAATACTTCCAGGGCCCGCACAATTCGTTTGGCGTCGTTCGAGCTCACTTTTTGGGCATACGGTTCATCAA
>WJIP01000139.1 GCA_014730185.1 Caldithrix sp.
GTATATTTTTGCCCATTATTAGGATATATTGGCAAAATGAATGAATGGACAAGACGATTAATGAACCGACATGCGGATAAAATAGCGGTGGGTGTTTTAGGGGCCACCGGCAGTGTGGGGCAAAAATTTATTCAGCTATTACAAAATCATCCCTATTTTGAAGTTACCGAAGTGGCCGCTTCTCCCCGTTCTGCGGGCCGGCCTTATGGCCAGGTTGTGCAGTGGACTCTACCGGGAAACATCCCCAAAGAAGCCGCCCGGCTTAAACTTAAGGAATGTCAGCCGGATTTACAGTGCGCATTTTTATTTTCCGGTTTGGATGCTTCCGTGGCCGGCACCATTGAAACGGATTTCGCCCGGGCCGGCTATACGGTCGTATCCAATGCTAAAAATCATCGTTTTGACGCCGATGTACCGCTGATGATTCCCGAAGTGAATGCCGATCACCTTCAACTCATGCATCAACAATCTTATGGTACGGGCAAAATTATTACCAATCCCAACTGTTCCACCATTGGTATGGTGCTGGCTCTAAAGCCGCTGATGGATGCTTTCGGCCTGCAGCAGGTCAATGCAGTGACCATGCAGGCCATTTCCGGTGCCGGATTTTCCGGCTTAGCAGCCGCCAGCATAACGGATAATGTTATTCCTTACATCAAAGGAGAAGAAGAAAAACTGGAAACGGAACCTCTGAAAATCCTGGGACAGTTAAACGGCGGTAAGATCGATGAAGCATCGATTAACATTAGCGCCCGTTGTAACCGCGTGCCGGTAATCGACGGTCATCTGGAATCGATTCAGGTTGCCTTGCAGAACAAGCCTCAAAAGAAAGACCTGATTGAATGCTGGACCACATTTGCCGGTGAACCTCAGCGTCTTAAATTACCATCCGCTCCCTTACAACCTCTGTACTATTTTGCAGAACCGCACTATCCGCAGCCCCGCCTGCACCGGGACATCGAACAGGGAATGGCTGTGGCTATCGGCGGATTGCGTACCTGTAATTTATTTGATTTTAAGTTCAATGTTTTGTCTCACAACACCGTACGCGGGGCCGCCGGTGGCGCGATTTTGTGCGCGGAGTTAATGAAGGCTAAAGGCTATCTTCAATAAAGGACAGGACGCCTAATTCACTTCTATTAAATTTACTAAACACACTTTTTAAAACGAAAAACAGGTTTACCAACATTACGATTTAGTTTACTATCGGTTAATTAAAACCTTAATATAAAATTGGTTTTTCCATTGGTAACTGATTGAACGCTTATGGTACCCCCATGTAGCCGCATAATCTGCCGGCAGAGCGATAATCCGATGCCGCTGCCGTTCTTATCCGTGGAAAAAAACGGTGTGAAAATCGTATCCTGAATATCTTCCGGGATGCCAAAACCATTATCCGTCACCTGAATCAATACCCGGCCTCTTTCGTTCAGATAAGCAACCATTTCGATTCGACCTTCTGCAGTTTTTTCAACGGCGCGGACAGCATTCAGCATAAGATTTAATAATACCTGTTCCATCAGTTCGGGATCAGCGGTTAATTCCAAGCTGGATGGATACACCTCGGCCTTGAAGGCAATCTTTTTTTCATTGAGTTTGGATTGCATCAACTGTTCAACCCGATCAAACAGTTCCTGTATCTCGAATATCTGAAAATCCGGCTTGGGTAATCGGGTTAGACTGCGATAGGATTCCACAAATTTCAATAAGCCCTCGCTTCGTCGATGAATCGTTTTAACCGCATTTCTTACATCCTCCAATGTATCCGGCTCCACTTCGGCGGATTGTGCTGATCCGTGTTTAACATCCAGCATATCGTTGGTTGTGGAAGCCAGCGAGGAAATCGGGGTTATGGAATTCATAATTTCATGGGTCAAAACGCGTATCAATTTTTGCCAGGCTTCCATTTCTTTCTCTTCCAGCTCCCCTCTGATGTTCTGGATGGATATTAATGTTACAAGGTCGCCTTTTAACCTGAACATCGTGGCATGGATGACCAGGTGCAATAATTCATCTTTTTCCTGAAATTTGATCAGCGTCTTATCTCCGGATTTCAACTGAAACAACTTTTCCACGAAAACGGGATTGATATTAGATAAAGACCGGATGCTTTTAAGTTGATTAACGCGCAGCAGTTTTTTTGCGGCGGAATTGATAAATTCCACTTCACCCTGGGGATGAAACGCAATTAATCCGATGCCGATATGTTGAATCACATTTTGCAGATAGTGGTATTGCTCCTCTTTTTCCGAACGTGTGGCCTGAATTTTTTGTATAACCTCCGCGAAAGCCTTATGCAGATCGTTAAATGAGCCTCCTAAACCACTCTTTCCGAAAGATTGCGAATAATCCTCATATTTAACGGCATCGAAAAACCGGCTGAGTTCCTGATTGGTGCGTTCCGTAAACTTGAAAATGGAATAGACCAGATAAATGATTAATAATCCGACTATAAATATGGTAGCGTACAGCCGGGTTTGGAAGATGAGATAAGTAAACAGAAACAGCAATAAAACGAGCAGAATGATCCGGTAAATAATCTGAAAACGAAATCGTTTGTAAAAGGAAAATTTCCAGGAAAAAGCCATGGGCATGGTTAAACCATTAATTATAAATTGTATTTTTCCATCCGGCGGTACAGGGCGGCCCGCGTCAATCCCAGCTCCCGGGCGGCATGGCTGACATTGCCGCCATGTTTGCGCAACGCCTTACTGATGGTCAGTTTTTCAATATGCTCCAGATTGTAACTATCAACCTGCAATTCCGATTCACTGCTTGCGGGCGCCGGGGAGAGAATGAAATCCGTAGGCTGCAAAACATCCGAGTCGCTCATGATAACGGCCCGTTCAATGGCATGCTGCAATTCGCGGATATTGCCCGGCCAGGCGTATTTCTGCAGCCTTTTGATAACGGACGGGGTCACCGTCCGAATGGATTTATTATATTTGTGTGAATACGTGTTGACATAATGATCGATTAACGGAGGGATATCGTCCGTGCGCTCCCGCAGAGGCGGCAAATTGATTTCCACCGTATTGATGCGGTAAAGCAAATCCTGCCTGAATTTGTTTTCCTCCACCATTTTATAGATAGGCATATTGGTTGCGCATATCAAGCGGATATCGATGGGCGTCGCTTTATTGGAGCCCAGCCGGACAACCTGATGGGTCTGTAAAACCCGTAACAGCTTTGCCTGCAAACTTAACGGTAGATTGCCGATTTCATCCAAAAACAGCGTGCCTCCGGAAGCAACTTCGAATCGCCCGGCCCGGTCTTCTTTGGCCCCTGTAAACGCACCTTTAACATGACCGAATAACTCACTTTCGAATAACGTTTCGCTAATAGCGCCCAGGTCCACACTAATGAATACATTTTCCGCTTTTCCAGACTGGCGATGAATGGCCCGGGCTACCAGCTCTTTACCGGTGCCGCTTTCGCCCAATATCAGCACATTGGCGTCGGTGTCTGCCACTTTTGCGATGACATTAAAAATTTCTCTGATGGAGGAACTGTTACCGATGATATCAGGAAATAAATTATCCAGATCGGCGCTTAGTTGTTTCTGCTGAAATCTGACCTGCTGCAATTCACGGCGGGATGTCCGAAGTTGCATGGCGGCGGACACCGTGGCCAGCAGTTTTTCGTTTTGCCAGGGCTTCAAAATAAAATCCATGGCCCCTTCTTTGATAGCCCTTACAGCCTTTTCAATATCGCCGAAGGCCGTAATAAAAATAACCACCACCGATGGATCTAGTTTCTGTATCTGACTCAGCCAGTAAAACCCTTCGGCACCGCTGCTGTCTTCTTCAAAATTCATATCCAAGAGAATAACATCAAACGCGTCGTTTTTTAACAATGTGGTAATATTTTGGGGGTCTTTTTCGGTCTGCACGGTTTTGTAATGCGGTTTAAGCAACAACCGGGCGGCTAACAATACATCCTGGTCATCATCAACCACCAGTATATTTCCAGTCTTTTCTTCCATATCCAATATTTAGGAATTGGTTTTTTGAAACGATTAATCCTTGGTAAAATATTGCAAAAATTATTCCTAAGTTTCAAGAAAATTATTGATGATCGATATTAAAAAGAAAAGGGAAACAATACAACGATTTCATCCCGGATAGCCAAGCCCATTTGAGATGCTTTTATCCAGGAAGGAATGGCTATGCCTTGTTGGAAATTGGGCATATATGACTTGCCTTTTAAGTTCCCCTAAATAAGGGCAAGATAGGGATAACTAAACGCATATAAATGCAACGGTCGCGCCGGTCTGAATCATCATCTTCAATTTACACTTTTATTAATCGTCCCAATTTGATCCTCGTTTTCCCGCCAAGCGAACATTATCACGAATCTACAACAGCTTATGGTAAGTAGAACGACAGTAACTGTTCATAAACGAACAGTTACTGTATCATAACCGAACACTTTTTGAACCTGATTAAATAACCCTATCTTTCCCTCTGAGGTTTAGCAGGTATATAATTGCTGGCATGGTTTTTGGAATAAATTAGCGTCAAAAGAAAAAAAAGTTGGTGATTATGGATCGAAAAATTGAAAAGAAGAAATGGACGCCCAAAAAAGTTACCGCTATATCGGTTACAGGCGTGATAATCTTCATTATTATTTACAGCTTATTGTTCGACGATGGCAGTTCCAAACTCAATGTAGAGCGGAAAAAGGTCACCGTGTCCACTGTTCAGAAAGGGCCATTCCAGGAATATATACCTGTAACCGGTGCCATCATTCCCATTAAAACCATCTATCTGGACGCGGTCGAAGGCGGACGGGTGGAAGAGATATTTATCGAAGCCGGCAGCAATGTGCAAAAAGGCGACAAAATTTTACGGTTGGGAAATACCAATTTACTACTGGATATCATGTTTAGGGAAGCGGAATTATCGGAACAGAGCAATAACCTGCGTAATACCCGGCTGGACATGGAAAAGAACAGACTGGCCCTCCGCACGCAACTGGTGGAACTGGATTATCAAATCAAACAGCTAAAGCGGGCTTATGAACGCAACGCCAAACTGTTAAAGAAGAACCTGATTTCCGAAGAAGAATTTGCCCAATCCCGGGATGAGTATCAGTATTACAAAAAACGAAAAAAATTAGCTATAGAATCCTTCAAACAGGATTCCATATTTCGAAAAGTACAAATCGAACAATTGGAAAAATCACTGCAGAGCATGCGGGAGAATCTGGAATTGGTGCGGCAAAAATTAGACAATCTGGTTATAGAGGCCCCCATAACGGGACAGTTGACATCGCTGAATGCGGAGATCGGGGAATTAAAATCCGCAGGCGAACGACTGGGTCAAGTAGATGTGTTAGACGCCTTTAAAGTGCGTGCCAGTATCGATGAACATTATCTGGCCCGAATCCACCTCGGATTAAACGGTGAATTCGATTTTGCCGGCGAAACCCATCGTTTGATCACACAAAAAATATATCCAGAAATCCGGGACGGTCGGTTTGATGTGGATATGGCGTTCGTTCAGGAGGAACCCTCCGGAATTCGCCGGGGACAAACCGTACACATTCGTCTGGAACTGGGCGACCCTGCAGAGGCCGTCCTGTTGGCGCGGGGCGGATTTTATCAGAAAACGGGCGGCCAATGGGTTTATGTGGTGGATGAGGATGGAAACTCTGCCGTAAAACGACGTATCCGGCTGGGCCGGCAAAATCCTCAGATGTTCGAAGTGTTAGAAGGATTGCAACCCGGCGAGAAAGTGATTACTTCTTCTTACGATAACTTCGGTGATATCGATAAATTGATACTTAAACAATAATGAACCGGCAATGATTGAAGCAATACAATTAACAATGAATTTTAAACAGCAAACAGAAAACGATTTCCGTCAAAGTGCGCTTTGGCAACAAAGCCGCCTTCTGATTCTGGATGTTTTTAATATAACGCGTACATTTCCGGGGGGCAGCGAAAATGAAATCAAACACCGTATGCAGGTATTAGCGGTGACCGTAACCAGCAATATCCTTAAAGGCGATCAAAACGATCATCCCCCGGCGTCCAATCATTGTTTTAAAAAAGTTGAAGCCTCTCTGGATGATCTGAAATTGGTAATGCAAGAGGCTCTTAAAAAGGGATATATGGCATATACGACTTATGAACAACTCAATACAGCAGTTGTGCAAATCCGAAAATCATTGGAAATAACAAATCGTAATCAATAAAATTTGGAGTATATCATGATCCGAACCCACAATCTGAAAAAGATTTACATGACCGAAGAAGTGGAGACCACCGCTCTGAATAATGTGAATCTGGAGATCAAAGAAGGGGAATTCGTATCGGTGATGGGCCCTTCAGGGTGCGGCAAGTCGACCCTTTTAAATATCCTGGGTCTGTTGGATAATCCCACCGATGGCGAATTTTATTTTTTAGATAAAGAGGTTTCCCGGTATTCGGAAAGGCAACGCACCAATCTGCGCAAAGCTAATATCGGTTTTGTTTTCCAGAGTTTTAATTTGATTGATGAACTGACGGTGTTCGAGAATGTGGAATTGCCTTTGCTTTATTTAGGATACTCTGGTGCGGATCGCAAAAAGCGGGTGGAAGAAATACTGGAACACATGCAGATTATGCACCGCCGCAACCATTTTCCGCAACAACTGTCCGGCGGTCAGCAGCAGCGGGTAGCCGTGGCCCGAGCTATCGTTGCCCGTCCTCATTTAATTTTAGCTGATGAGCCCACAGGTAACCTGGATTCCGGTCACGGCGAAGAGGTGATGAATATCCTTACCCAGTTAAACGAATCGGGCACAACTATTTTGATGGTTACCCATTCGCCCATGTATGCGGAATACAGCAACCGGTTGGTTCATCTGTTCGACGGGCATGTGGTTTCGGAAAACGTACACGCAGGTATCCGTATTTAAGTTTTACAAATGTAATAAAAAGCTTTCGTGTTTTCACACAATGCATAAGGAGCTGTCCGATGATTCGATTATCTCATA
>WJIP01000140.1 GCA_014730185.1 Caldithrix sp.
CATTTAATGAACGGTTCGATCTGGCTGGAAAGTCCTATAAAAACCGACACTTCCATCAAGAAAAAAGGCGGACCGGGAACTTGTTTTTACTTTACGGCTAAACTGGGTATCGGTAAGCCGCTAAAATCTTTAAAGCCGAGCGGTGATATGACGGTATTGAAAAATAAGAAAGTTCTAGCCGTTGACGACAACCCCATTAATAGGGCCTATTTAAAAGATTTGCTGGCCAAAGAAGGGATGAATATTGAAATTGTAACCAATGCGGATGCTGTTATAAACGTTCTTGAGGATGCCAGGACAAACGATATGAACTATGATTTACTCATAACCGATTCTCAAATGCCCGACGTAAATGGATTTATGTTGGTCGAGAAGCTGAACCGGAAAAATTTGTCCGAACAGTTACCGATTATGATGATTACTTCGGCAGGGGTGCGCGGAGATTCAAAACGCTGCCAGGAACTGGGTATAGATGCCTATCTTACAAAACCAATCCAACCCTCTCAGTTGTTTAAGGCTATGCTTCTTATCTTTGATCCGAATTTTGAGCATAAAAAAGATATATCGCTGATCACAAAATACACCTTTAACGATCAAAGCAATCCATGGAAACTCTTAGTGGCCGAGGATAATCCGGTAAATCAAAAATTAATAAAACGGATTCTGGAAAAAGCAGGACATGAAGTGCTAATTGCAGAGAATGGTGTCAAAGTTTTAGAGGCTTTTGAACAGAGTTCTTATGATGCAATATTGATGGATATTCAAATGCCTGAAATGGATGGTTATGAGACAACCATAAAAATAAGAGAGATCGAAAAACAATCCGGAAAATCCATACCTATCATTGCACTTACAGCACATGCTATGAAAGAAGAGGTTAACCGTTGTAAAACGGTTGGTATGGATGGCTACGTGTCCAAGCCGATTAAAACCGAAGAATTATTTGATACTCTGGAACAAATCTTAGATCAAAAACTTAATAATACTGCTAAGAGCTTCAAGGATAAATGGTATTAACTTTTACTATACAAGTAAGAAACATATTAGGCTTTACTACGTAAAGGTCATAAAGCATCTTTTTAAACATCTCTAAAGCCGGTTTTGTCCAAGAACCGGCTTTTTTGTTTAAACTACCTCTTTTTTTTATATTCCGCTATTATTTTGTAACCAGTCAATCGAAAACCATTGTAAGTGAGGAAAAAATGCGCAGTACATATTTAATCGGTTTATTACTTTTATTTATATTAGCCATTTCATGCGAAAAGGACACCAAACGTTCTATTATCCGCGGACAATTAGATGGCGCGGATGGCCAGCCACCAGAGCTTGCTCATGTGCATATGATCGAGTTGGGAGGAAATCCATTCGAAAGTGTTGTCCGGGAAAAAGTTGATAAAGATGGTTATTTTGCAATCAAAACACCTGAAGGGCGTTATTGGGAATTGCTTATAACCGCAGTCGATCATCACCCCCTGCGTATTCCTCTTATTGATATAAAACCTGAACAGGCACTTAATGTGTCTGTAAGTTTACAACCCCATGATTATTTGACCGATTTTAAAGATGTTCGAATTATTGGTGACTGGAATGATTTTGATTTCGATAAGGCTAATTACATGCGCCCGCGCATGGATGGCAGTTTTTGGTTTCGCAAAAAAAGCCCTAATGATACCATGGCTTATCAATTAGTTGGAGTGGAGACCAATAATCGAAGCGTTAACGGGACGATGGCCGATTATCATGTCTATGACGGGGGAGGCGATTATGTCTCTGTGGTGCGGACCAAGGATGGCTTTGGTACGGTTATTTTTAATCCCGACGACGTCATAAGAAGCAAAAAAAAGGACCTGCCCAAAATTAGTTTCGAGCCTAAGCAGAAAGACATTCAAGAATTGATTGCCATACGAAACCGGGTGCTGAAAACGAAAAATGAAGTAACCGCCGCTCTGGAAATATACAGAAAATTAAAACGAGGATTGGATGCCTTTTCCTATGACGCATCGGAAGTCCTCTCGTTTTTAAAAGAAAAAATGAACAGCGAAAATAAACAGATCGCTAAATTTGCGGCTCTAAATTTGATGGAGCTGATGTATTTGCATATCGAACTCAAACCAGAAACCTATGAGCGCATCATCGATCTTGTCCCTTTGGAAGATCCAATGTGGGATATTAAACCAATGATGATCGTCGATGCTTTCAGTAAAGTCAAAAAAGATCAGACCGTTGACTACTTACGCAATAATTTTAACCGTATTGCTTCACATAAAGCACAGGCCGTGGTTCTGGTGGAGTTGGGTTTTTGGGCTAAAAAAGAGGACAAAGTAGATGAACTTCACTCCATTTATAATCGCCTGAAGAATGAATATGATGATTTCAATGAAATTGATTACTATGTCAATCAGTTAAATCCCGCCTCCAACGTAACAGAGGGTAAAGCTGTCCCCGATTTTGAAGTTCAACTTTTAGATGAGGAGAAATCTCTCACGAATGAGGATTTGCAAGGGAGCTATTATCTGATTGATTTTTGGGCAACCTGGTGTAAGCCTTGTGTCAATGAAATGCCGGTGTTGCATCGCGTGTACGAGCAATTTAAAGATCATAATTTTAAAATACTTAGCATGTCATTTGATAAATCCGTTAAAGATGTGGAAAAATTCAGAGACAAAGAGTGGCGCATGCCCTGGCTGCACGTTTATTTAGAGGGCGAAAAGCGACGTATTATGTCCGACAAGTTTGAAATAGCCGGCATACCTAAACCAATATTAATTGATCCCGAAGGTATCATTATTGCAACCGAAGCCGAATTACGCGGACAACGGCTGGAAGAGACGCTTAAAAAATATCTTGGAGATGGTTAAATAACTTTGAGGCAACGTAAATCCAGCGTTGCCTTTTTTACATAGATCTTCTTTTAAGTTATTTCATAGTTTTGTGAAAAAAAAAAGTTATAATCATTGCTTTTATTTCGGGTTGCAGGTTATAAAAATAAATCAGAATCAAAATAATTTTATGTGAAATAAGAAGCTTATACATAGATTAGTTATACCATCATTTATTGGGAGAAAAAAATATGTTCAGAATTGGCTATACTTTTATTGCTTTCATTTTGCTTATATTAACACTTCCACTGAAGGCTGTTGATGTCGGGGAAGAAGCCCCTGACTTTACCCTGGAAAAATTGAGCGGTAGCTCTATCACACTGAGTAATCTGCGCGGTCAAGTGGTCTATATTTTTTGGTTTGGCTATAGCTGACCGTCCTGTATTGCTGTAGGTAACAGCACCCAAATCCAAATTGCTGATTATTATTCCGAAAGCAATGTGCAGGCCATAGGGATTGATGTATGGAATGGCAGCACAGCACAGGTTCAAAGTTTTAAAAATGATACAGGTATAAAGTATCCCCTCTTGATGAATGGAAGCAATCTTCAAAGTCCATATGGTGTTTACAATGACTACAGTATGGTTATTGATCAAGACGGTATTGTCCAGTATAAAGGCGCAGATGTAGCTTTAAATGATATCCGTTCTGCTATAGATCAGTCTTTAGCAACAAGTCTGGACTCGGACGAAACGAAAAAATTATCATTTGAACTACACGGTAATTACCCCAATCCGTTTAACCCCCAAACCCAAATTTCATTCACTGTAAACAGAAAATCCCGGATTCAGTTGCAAATTTTTGATGTACAGGGTAGATTCATTCGAAACTTGCTTAACCAACAAATGCCGGTGGGACAACACTCTATAAAATGGGATGGAAGAACTCAGCAGGGTAATTTACTGCCATCCGGGTTTTATATCTACCGACTTAAAAGTGCTATGCAAAATCAGTCTAAACGTATGTTGTTAATTCGATGAGGGTACTCATAACTACCTCCAGCGTCCTGTTAATAATGCTGACAGGTATGCTTACGGTCAGTCTGTTAATAGAAGACGAGTATCAATATCAGGATGAGATTTTTGTAAATGTACCCGAAGCTATCGTAATCAATACATTAACAGACCTTGCCGCCTATCAGCAATGGTGTGATGCTGTCGTCCAATCCGAGTTAATTTCAGAACGGGAAAGAAAAATCATCTATCAATCAGGGGGACATCGATTACTGTTCCGTGAAAAAATCGAGGTTTTTCCTGTGCAGAGAATGGTATACATTGCACAACCCAAAAACACCGGAACCAATAGTATAGCCCAAAATTTGAGTCATAAAATTCAAATTAATGCACTTGCTGACGGCTCTCTTCGCGTTCTATGGCAGATAAACTATGAAGTTAAGCCTTTGCTGGCCCGTTTTATAAACCGGTTTTTTTTATCCGAGCATATTCAAATTTTAGTTAACAATATTCTTAGAGATCTTAAAACTGAACTGGAACAATAATCGGCCTGAGTGAACCTGCCCAAACTTTATTAGGATACCAGCTATTAAAAAAGGTTTGTAGCTCATCGGCATATATAAATCTAATAGCTGGACTAATATAGCTTCTTTATCGCTTTATTAGTGGCGATAAGTAGTGCTTCCCAAACCGGGGCGTAAGGCGGGGCATAGCTTAAGTCCACATCCTTCAATTGTTGAACGGTCATCTTCTGGTGCAATGCCAGGGCTACGGTATCGATGCGTTTAGCCGCACCTTCCCGACCGATAATTTGAGCACCGTATATGCGGCCATCCACCGGACTAAAAAGGAGTTTAAAATGTACATCCTCTGCACCAGGATAATAGCCGGCCCTAGATTTGCCGCTAATATTCACAGATTTGTAAGCTAAACCCAGATTCTCCAGGTAAGCTTCTGTGAGACCTGTTCGGGCAATTTCGAGATCAAAAACTTTTACCACGGCAGTACCCACTACTCCCCTGAAATGAGAAACCCCACCCGTTGCATTATCTCCGGCCACACGACCCTGTTTATTGGCGGTTGTACCCAGCGGTATATAATCGGGCTTGTTTTTTACCAGATTTCGAACCTCTGCGCAATCCCCTGCGGCGAATACATTATAAACATTTGTACGCATTTTTGAATTTACTTCAATGGCACCTGTGGTTCCGAGACGCACGCCCCCGGATGTGGCAAATTGCGTATTGGGTCTCACCCCTGTTGCCCAAATCACAACGTCGGCACTGATTTCGTGTCCATTACCCAATTGTGCGGTGGTTCTGCTTCCGTTATGGGTAATACTAACTATGGTTGATGAAGTATAAATTTTGCATCCTTGATCAATTAAGTGTTTTTCAATGTGCGTGCTTAAATCCTTATCGATATTGGGCATTAAATGGTCATTCATTTCAATCAGCTTTACGTGAATACCACGTTTATGAAGAGCCTCAGCCATTTCTAATCCGATGTAACCACCACCGGCTATAATAGCTTCTTGCAGGTTGTCATGCTCAATAAGATTTTTTACCGTAATACTCTCTTCCAGAGTTTTAATACAATAGACCCGGTTGTTATTTATGCCCGGGATATCGGGCTTGAAAGCATGAGCTCCGGTTGCAATGATAAGACGGTCATAGGTTTCGGTTATCTCCTTCCCTTGTATTGAATCTTTGATAAGAATCAATCGTTTCCGGGGATCAAACGATAGGGCCTCGTGATTCAGATAAACGGCGATGTTGCGTTCTGTGCGAAACGTATCGGCGTTTATCGCAATTAAATTTTCGGAGTGTTTGATATCATTGGATATATAATAAGGCAGACCGCATGCTGCATAAGATACGAAATTGCTTTTCTCATAGACGATGATTTCAGCATTTGGATCATTTCTGCGTGCCCGACTGGCTGCCGACATTCCGGCTGCCACTCCCCCAATAATCACAATGCGTTTCTGTTTAGTCGCCATACCCAAAGACTCCTTTTTTAATCTCAAGTTCTTACAATATAATCAATTTGAAGGATTCATAAAAAGATAAAATTGTTATCAATTTGTTTTTGTTTTGAGAAAAGAAACGAACCAGTGATTCGTTATTATAAATAGTAACAAAAAGGAGCGGAAAAATGAGAGTATTGATACATCCCTTGAGATGGTTGATAATCGTATGGTTATTCACCAGTACAGGCATCAGTCAAATTGCTCTGAATGATAGTATGATACATTTCCAATTACCGGATACAAGTGGACAAACCGTCGATAGCCGCGATCTATCAGGTGATATCGTATTGCTGAATTTTTTTGCCACTTGGTGTGGTCCATGTCAGGTGGAAGCACCACAACTGCAGGATTCCATCTGGATGAGGTATAAAAATCAGGACCTGACAGTCGTTGGTGTGGATTTTATGGAGCACGTCCAGCCTCTTAAACAATTTATCAAAGATTTAAATCTTACCTATCCGATGGTTCGGGATACAGCGGGTAATGTCTTTGAAGCGTATGGCTTTCGGGGATTTCCGTCCAATGTCTTAATCGATCGTCAGGGAAAAGTGGCCTATGTGGAAGAGGGTTATAATATATTAAAATTGCAGGATGCCGTGGATAGTTTACTCAATGTTACGGACATTGAGGAATTTGCCGGAGAAAGGGGAAAGAAAATAACGTCCTTTAGAATTTTAGGTAATTACCCCAACCCTTTTAATGCCCAAACAACCGTGGAATTCTATTTATCCCAAAAAGCACCGGTGACCTTAAGCATTTACGATATTACTGGCAGACGTATTCTGAAGGAAGTGTCCATCAAAAAAACCGGACATAACCGCTGGCCAGTGGATCTGAAGTCCCGGAGCAGTGGGGTGTATTTTTATCGTGTGTCGGTTGCCGAAAA
>WJIP01000141.1 GCA_014730185.1 Caldithrix sp.
CAATATCAGGATCTGGTGTATATGTATCATCCAAAGTTAAACAAGTAAAAAAGGAAAATGTTGAAAAATGAACGGTAGGAATTTAATTTTCAGCCACTGCATAATTATGACCTACCGGAAAATTTTCCTAAACGTAAATAGCAACAGAGGTATTTTGCAATAGGTTGTTTCTTTGGATGCCGGCTTATGCCGGCATCTTTTTTTTTTATTTTTATAGAAGTTGTAAAAGATATATTTTAATAGGAGCGGCTGAGGAAAAAACAATTTACGAATGGGGTTGGATCAGATAAAATTTGGTACAGACGGCTGGCGGGCAGTAATAGCCGAGCAGTTCACATTCGCTAATGTCAAACGCGTAGCACGGGCTTATGCCCGTTTCATTTTAAATGAACGGTTGCCCGCAAACGGTATTGCGGTTGGATTTGATACGCGGTTTCTATCCCGGGAATTTGCAGCCGCATTTGCGGCCGAAGTGGCTGCTTACAAAATTCCGGTTTGGTTAAGCGATAGGTTTATTCCGACACCGGTACTTAGTTTTACCGTTAAACAACGTAATTTAGCCGGTGGTGTAATGATAACCGCCAGTCATAATCCGTACCAGTATAACGGTATAAAATTTAAAGATGAATACGGTGGTCCCGTATTGAATGATACAACCCATCGCATTGCAACCGCTTTGGATTCAGAGGCCCGTGCTCCAAATGGTGCAGAAAAAGCCAATGCATATATTCAAAACGAAAATTTTGTTGAGGATTACATACATCATTTAGATAAACGGGTTGATTTGCAGCTCATCCGTAAGCTGGACCAAACGGTCATATTTTGTCCAATGCATGGAGCGGGTATAGGACTTTTGCCGCAAATCATTGGCGATGCTTCCATTCAGTGGATATCAATAATGAATAGCGTAAACCCGTTGTTTAACTTCAGGCACCCTGAACCGATTACGGAAAATTTAGCTGTTCTCAAACAAAGGATAAAGGAAGAGCAGGCTTATATCGGCATTGCCACCGATGGCGATGCTGATCGATTGGGTATAATGGATGAGAAGGGTCGATTTGTGCAATTGCATGATCTGATGCCCATCTTATTGAAACATTTGAGGGAAACGAAACCCACAAATGGTAAGGTCGTCCGCAGTACATCCATGGCCGATACTGTTGATCGGGTGGCCGCAGATTATAATATAAATGTTATCGAAGTGCCGGTAGGCTTCAAAAATGTGACCCGGGAGATGATAAATCAGCAAGTCATTTTGGGAGGTGAAGAGAGCGGTGGATTCGGATACGGAAATCACCTGCCCGAGCGGGATGGTATTTTATCGGCTCTTTTGACTATGGAATGTCTGGCCAAAACGGGTAAAAGTATGGCAGAACATGTTGGGGAATTACGCGACCGGTACGGTCCTTTTGCTTACGGCCGGGTAGATCAATACGGAGATGCACAAGTTATTGCCTCAAATCTACAACGTTTATGCCAGACCCCTCCCCAAAAGCTGGGACCATTTAAAGTGGATACCATCAATACCATGGATGGTATCAAACTGTACTTTACCGACCGGTCGTGGATGCTGATCAGGGCTTCGCAAACCGAACCACTGGCGCGCATTTATGCGGCAGCCGATCGACAAACTAAGGTTAAGTCAATCATTCAACATGGAAAAGCTCTCATTTTTAATAAGTGATCTGGATGTTATACAAGGAAAATAGGCTGAGATATGAATCGATACGGTAATTTTTCGGAAGACGGAAAAGAATTTATCATACATCGACCGGACACGCCGGTACCATGGGTTAATTATTTATCCAATGGTCGTTACAGCGGTTTGATTTCGCATACAGCAGGTGGATACAGTTTTTATCAATATCCCAAAGACAGTCGTATTACACGATGGCGTTACAACAGTCTGCCCGTTGACCGACCCGGGCGTTATCTTCTTTTACGGGATCAGGAAAGTCGACAATTCTGGTCACCGACATGGCAACCCACGGAAACACCATTGCAAGACTTTCGTTGTCGGCATGGTCTCTATTACACAATTATCGAATCCCGATATACGGGTCTTGACCATGAAGTGTTATATTTTGTTCCTTCCGACGATCTCGAAATTTGGCAATTGACAATAACCAACAACCGCCCCCAAAAAACAACACTGGATATTTTCGCATTTGCTGAGCTGGCTTTAGGGCATGCCCTGGTTGATTTAATTAATCAGCCCAATGATCAGCATTTCAATGAAGCCTTTTTTGACCATGACATGCAAACCCTGTTTGCCTCCAAACGTTATTGGGTGCGTTATTCCGGTGCCACGGTAGAACAAGCCAATGAGTCATGGGATAAATATGTATTTTTTAGTTGCACGGAAGCCGTCAAAGGGTGGGATAGCAGCAAAAACCAATTTATCGGTCGCTGGCGCTCGGAAGCAAATCCTGAGGCCGTGGAAAAGGGGAGTTGCTTTAACTCCGAAATTACAGCCGGCGATGCAATAGCGGCCCTGCAGAATTCGATTACCATACCGGCGGGACAAACCAAAACGATTGCCTTTTTGATGGGTGTGGTTCCACGGGAAAAATTTAAAGAACATGCGGTACCGATCATTGGTGCCTACCGCTCTCTAAACAAGATCGGGGCGGAGTTCAAACAATTGAAAGAAGAATGGAATGACTATCTTAGTCATGTGCAGGTACAGACCCCTCATGAAAATATGAACATTATGCTCAATGTATGGAATCAGTATCAAACCTCCGTTACCTTCAAATTTTCCCGGGATGCTTCATACCATCATGGCGGTTTGCTTTTCGGGCGGGGATACCGGGATTCCTGTCAGGATATTATGGGGCCGGTCATTGCCAGGCCGCAATGGGTCAAACAGCGCATCCGAGAAATGAGTCAATACCAGTTTAGTGAAGGCAGTACATTTCATCTGTATCATCCTTTATCCAAAACCGGTGAACGAACCGGGCACTCCGATACGCCCCTATGGTTGCCCTTTGCTCTGACTGTTTATTTAAAGGAAACGGCCGATTTCGATTTTCTGCAGGAGTCGACTCCGTTTTATGATGAGGGAGCCGGTAGTATTGTAGACCATGTCCATAAAGCAATATCTTTTGTCCTTTCGCAGTTGACGGATCGTTATCTGGCCAAATTCGGCCCGGGTGACTGGAACGACACGCTGGATTATCTTGGCCGGAAAGGCAAAGGGGAGAGTGTCTGGGTGACCATGTTTCTGGCGTTTGTGCTTAAAGAAATGCGATCCTTGATGCTGCATTTGCAAAACGCGGATAAGGCGGAATGGTATGCTCAGGAGTATCGAAAAGTAAACCAGGCCATCAATGAACACTGCTGGGACGGTAAATGGTATATTCGGGGGACCAATGATGAGGGAAGGGTGATTGGCTCTGCTCAAAATAAAGAGGGTCAACTATTCTTAAATACGCAAAGCTGGGCAGTGATTAGCGGTGTGGCACAGGGGGAACGGGCACGGCTCTGTTTACAAGCGGTAAGCGAACATTTGGATACGGACAAAGGGCCCAAGATTTTACATCCCGCCTATACCGCAATAGATGATACTATCGGTCTGGCCACCCGTTGTGTGCCGGGTAAAAAAGAAAACGGCGCAGTATTCAATCATCCTGTTAGCTGGAATATTCTGGCGGAGTGTTTAATGGGTAATGCCGAACGGGCGTTCGATATTTATCAGAAAGCCCTGCCCATGAATCCTGTGATTGACATCGACCGCTATGAAGTGGAACCGTATGTGTATGCCGAATATGTAACCAGCCCCGACCATAATACTTCCGGACAGGCCAGCCATTCCTGGCTCACCGGATCATCCACCTGGATGCTGCGTGACGGCATGGATTATATCCTGGGTATACGGCCGGATTACAATGGTTTGACGATCGATCCCTGTGTACCACAAAGCTGGCGTGAGTATAGGGTATTCCGTAAATTCAGAGGCAAAAGCTATCGCATAAACGTACGAAATCCCCAGGGGGTTAACCGCGGAGTGCAATGCATAACGATAAATGATGAACCTGTCGAAGGTAATAACATCAACCTTCATGATGCCAAGATCCAACACCTGATTCAGTCAGCCGGGGTGGTGGATGTATACGTAACAATGGGTTAGCGCTAAATGAATCGAAGCCAAATATTGAGCCGGATTAAAAATGGTATAATTGTATCCTGTCAATCCGAACCGCCCGAACCGCTGGCTAAACCGGAAATTCTTACGGCCATGGCCCGGGCGGCTGTTATGGGTGGCGCTGTCGGTATCCGGGCTAATGGCCCACCCAATATCCGGGCCATGCGCAAGGCGTTAGATGTCCCGATCATCGGTATTAATAAACAGGACTACGAAGATGCGGCCGTAAGGATAACCCCCACAACCAAAGAACTGAAAGCTGTCATACAAACCGGTTCTGACATCATAGCCATGGACGCCACCCATCGAAAACGCCCGGGTAATCAAACGTTGCAAACATTGGTTGATATGGCCCGCAGTACATCCGACGCTTTGCTGATGGCTGATATTGCTACCCTAGAGGAAGGCATCATGGCCGCCAAGATGGGATTTGATTTAATCGCGACAACCCTTTCCGGTTACACGGAAGAGAGCCAGGAACGTCTGCAACAGGAATCACCGGATTTTAAACTCCTGTCCGATTTGGTCAATACCCTGCAAATGCCGGTACCGGTAATCGCCGAAGGGCGTATCTGGCATCCGCAGGAGGCCCGAAAAGCCATCGAAACGGGCGCTTTTGCTGTGGTTGTGGGCACGGCCATTACCCGACCATGGGCTATTACCCGCCGATTTGCGGATGCTTTGAGCTGAAAACAAGGATGCCTCCGTTTACCTTCAAATACTAGGTTCTCCAGAACAGGCGCTTACGACTGAACAGACCGACAATCCAGGCCAGTATCAACGTATATATCACACCCCGTAAAAATCCCAGCCACGGATGTTGGGTTATCGATGCAATCAAAGACTCCAGGCCACTTAAGGCCAGAACGGGCCAGATTAGGTTTGCAAACCCCACATAGGCAATCATTGGATTTTGCCCGTTCAGGATTAACAGATGCAGCGGTTTGCCATGCCCCTTGATGTCGATGATAATGGTAAATATCAGCAGTAAAAAAACCGACAGACCGGCTGTTACAAAATAATAACTGAGCGTGGAAGGATCTTTTTTAATACCGCCTTCAAAAGGCTCCAAAAGCAGGCCGGTGATTAACAGGTAAATGCCCCATGCCAGTATTGTGGCCAATGTATGGTCATTTCTTGGGATAATGCTTCGCCATAGCATCCAGATCATCGAAGATAAAATTATGGTAGCCATAAAAGTCTGCCAAACCCACCGGGACTGCAAACCCACCAACTGTATAATGACTAAGACAACCAAGCCTATAATCAACCAATGATAGGCCTTATTCTTTTGATCGTATGCCGATGCTTTATTGTCGGTATTTCCTTGCTCATGCCTTAACAAATCTCCGACGATGGTACCGGGGACGACGATGAACAAATACTGCAGGTAATCGAATTTGAACAGCCAGGGTATGGGAGAAGCATTCCATAACCATTGTATCCAGCCGGATTCCTGGCTGGATAGACGTAAGGCTAACAACATACCCAGCAGCCCAACACGCGTTAACCATCGTTTTTCGGTAAATAGCCAAATGAGGGAGGCGAAAAAGAAGGTGTTGGTCAATACCACAATGATGATATCACTGCGATACAAGGAGAATCCGCCGCCATCCCCATAATTGAGTAAACTCAGCATTAAAAGACTTCCGGTCCAACCGGCCAAGCGTATCGTTCTTTTAATCCATATATCCCAGTGGTCCGGTAAACGGGTAAAAAGGGTAAACATCAATGCAAAGCCCAGTAAAGCCAGCATCCAGTCGATTGCTTGTGGTTGGGGATTCATTTGATGCGGCCGAACATGGTGCAGAAATATGGCAAAAAAAGCTAATAAAATAGTACGTTTAGCAATATGCCACAGGATTGATAAAATCGATTGGCCCCGCTCTAGTCGTTTTTTTAAGGCCATGGGTATAGCAGCGCCCAGGGCAAAAAGAAAAAGGGGAAAAACCAGGTCAACCCAGGTTAAACCGGGTAACTGGGGATTAAACTGATGTTCCGGCGGGGGGAGCTGGGCATGATACATCCAGTGCGGCAAAGTGCCGTAAGGAATCACGCCTGATAATACCATGGTTAGGATGGCAAAACCCCTTAACGCATCCAGACCTTGTGAGCGTCTTATTGGCATGGATCGATCCCCGGAAACAACTATTGTTTTGGTGCAGCGATGACTACGACCGTCTCATCGGCGGGCGTCTGTTTCATTTCGATATCAATCAGAGCGGTAATCTGCGATTCCTGGACCAAACCCGTCATGTCGATAATGCGGGCCGACGCTAAAATGAAGATATCGGGTACGAGGGCCCCGGCATCACCGTAACTGGTCAGATTTTCGATAAAACCGGATACGGTACTTTTGACATTATCGGCCTGCGTTTCACTGACGGCGCAATCATTGATTTGCAGTTTAATGACTCCTTCAAGATCAATCACCCGCAGTTTCACTACAGAATTTTTAATAAGTCCGAAAAATCGCGTTTCCGTTTGTTCGAGGGTTACCGCTCTGAAGAATGAGGTGCGGCCGGCAATGTTTAATTCCGACACACTGCATTTTAATGAAGACGCGCAAATGTCCAGCAATTTATCATCGGCAAGCGGTTCAATATTCAAATCCCTCGACCGCATTTCACTGGAGCCCGTACCCACGGCGATTACTTTCTTGTTGCGGGCATCCACTTCCACACTCACTTCGATACTCTCAGGGACCGCCCCCATTTTTTGTACGGATTCCATGGCTTCCTGGCGGATAGCGATAATATCGGATTCCGTGGGGTTAACGATATTACGTTCCACCGAGTCACGGATGATGCCCAAGGCAGCGCCTATGGCCGAGATAACTTCTGTGTTTTCGGCTATCATATGTTCAAATTGCATATGCTCGGCTGAAAACGGGACAATGGCCGGGGCGCCTCCGCCTCCGCCAACCAGTTTAACCAGCTCAGCATCCAGTTTATATTCCCGCATTAATTGTTTAATGGTCGGTTTGATCTTCTCCGCTGCTATTTTGAGCATTTCCGTAGCCAGAGTTTGCGGTTTGCGGTTCAGTTTCTGGCCCAGCGTTTTGAAAAACGAGGCAATGGCATCGGCATTGGCGGATCCGTGTCCGATGGTTTTGACGTATCCCAGAAAATTAGCGGAGCCCGTGGGCGTGATGGTGTATTTGTGATCGTTATTATTCTTGGACCGGATAAAGAAGTAATCGGACGGATCTTTGGGTTTCGGTTGAAAGTGCTGAATTTCGAAATCATCGAACATTTCATCGCTGAAAGCCACATAACGCAGACTGGCAATATGGGCACTTCGGGGGCCGACATCGGTAAATTTATTATCCGATAATCGAGGCATGGAACCGCCGGCAATGCCCAGCGTGCGCACATCCAGTGTGCTGAGGAAGAGGCGGTTGCCACCGATTTGGGCACTTTTAACCTGAGGTTTACCGTTTTTGATCACCGAAATGTCGGTAGATGTGCCGCCCACCTCGATAAAAATTCCATCGGATATTTTAACATACATCAGGGCAGCGGCTACCCCGGCTGCCGGGCCGGAAAGCATGGTAAGAATGGGACGTTTGCGCATCTCATTGATATCCATAATACCGCCGTCGGAACGCATAATCATTAACGGTGCCTGAATACCACTTTGACGCACGGATTGTTCTGTCATGTTAGCGGTTTCCAGCATTTTGGGCATCATGCTGGCATTGATGACCGCCGTACGTGTGCGGATACGCAATCCGTATAATTTGGAAATCTCGCTGGCGGCGGTGGCCAATAAACCCATCTCTTCAGCCGTCTCCCGAACCAGTATTTCGTTTTGGGGATGATCCACTCCAAAAGCTTCACTGGCGACGATGACTTCAGCGCCCTCATCCACTAACTCCTGAATGTTTGTTTTTATGGTTTCTTTTCCAAGGGCATCGCGTACATCCAGATAGCGATGGCGGGTGTGTAGGAATTTGCCGGGGGACAATTCGATATTTTTGGGATTGGTATCGCGGGAAGCGATTTTCCCTTCAAGTCCCTGTCCCATACCGATTATGCCAACGGTTGCCACATCCCCTTCTAGCAATGCATTGGTGGCCTGAGTTGTGGAATGAGCAATGAGTGTGATTTCCTGAGCCCGTATTTGGCCGTTTTGCAATACATTTTGCAGAGAACTAACCACGCCTCTGGCCACGCCTTCTTCTGCTGTGTGTGTGGTAGGAACATTTGCTTTACCAATGATTTCATACCGTTGTAGATCAATGGCTACAGCGTGCGTAAACGTTCCCCCGACATCGATACCGATTTTTATTTTTCTATTGTGCTGCATGCTCTGTTCACTCCGTTATACGGTTTTCCTTTTAGAAGAAGGTTAAAGCGGAAGCCATTAAACCCAGAATGGCCACAATCCACGTATAGGGGATGGTGTTCCATAACACTTTTTGTACATCTTGCTGCATTTCATTGGCCAACCAGACATTATGTGTGTTGGTGGGGTCGCTGACGCCCTGCACCTGCCCAACAGCCAGTAATAAACCCATTACGGCACCGGCGTTTAAACCACTGGCTAAAAAAACAGCCGCCAGTCCATAACCCATGCCCCAGATATTCAAAGGCCCGCGGTATAACGCGAATGGAGTGAGCAGGGCGAAAATCACAACGTAAAGTAAACCGTTCTGCGGAACGATATTGGCCATTACGGGACGTAACAGATTAAGCACCGGCCAGCCACCGGGCCACTCCCCGCCGGGCCCCATGATGGCATTAAGCAGCATACCGATGCCGAACATCATAGCCACGGCCGGCATGACGATGCCCCCGCCTTCCAGAACGGATTGCACTAAAATATTTAAACTGCGCTTCCGGTAAGTGGCCAGAAATAAATAAAACAATCCGACCACGAATGAAGCTATAAAATTCATGTTAAAAATCAGGATTAAAAAAAGCGGAATTAATGGCGTAAAATAAGCAGTCCAGTAAATACCGGAATCGTTTTGTTGTTTATTTTTTCCGGCGATTAAACGAAATACATGCCAGAAGTTGATTACAAAAAGCAACACCATTAAGCCGCCGAGCAGGTAGAAGATCATTCGCAGCATCGTATGCCAGGAATGGGTGATGGCATTTCGCCAGGGTAGCGGCAGATTGCTGTAAACAAAGAACAATACGGTTAGCATTACC
>WJIP01000142.1 GCA_014730185.1 Caldithrix sp.
CAATATCAGGATCTGGTGTATATGTATCATCCAAAGTTAAACAAGTAAAAAAGGAAAATGTTGAAAAATGAACGGTAGGAATTTAATTTTCAGCCACTGCATAATTATGACCTACCGGAAAATTTTCCTAAACGTAAATAATAAGTAAACATAAACAAACCGGTTGAATGATTTGATGGGCCGGAATGACATAATATGTTGTTTCCGGCCCTGTTTTTATAAAAAAAATATGAATTGAAACTGTACAGGAGAAGGAAAATCAAATGAACGGGTCACGGGCCAAAACTGTTTTAATTTTTATTTTACTTATGCTAACAGGGCAGTTAAATGCTCAGACAACAATAAAATCACCGGATGATAAGCTTCAGATTACCATTCAGTCATCCGCATCCGTTCCTTTGGATAGAGTGCAACAAAACCAATTGCATTTTACTATTGAATATGCTAATCAAGTAATTGTTAATCCATCGCCGTTTACCTTAAAATTACAGGATGGACAAATCATTGGTCAATCCTCTAGGCTTTTACGAGTAGATCGGCAACACAATGATCAACAAACTGCATTGCTGTATGGCAAAAGTCGCCAATTTCAGGAAACATTTAATGAAACGCACCTTTTATTTGAAACAGGTAATAGCGATAAATGGCTGATGGAATGCATTGTAAGGGTTTATAATGATGCCGTGGCTATGCGTATGCGCTTTCCGCAACAGAAAGATAAGGTGGATTTCATAATAGTTGATGAACACATGCATATCCGGCTGCCTTACGACGGATTATGTTATGCTTTGCCGCTAAGACATTTCCGCACATCCTATGAAAATAATTACTCGATCAAAAAACTTTCGGAATTACCGTATAAACAATTATTCGGGGTGCCGTTTTTAACGCAACTTAAATCCAATCTATGGTTAGCTGTTACTGAGGCCGATTTAGCCAACTATTCGGGTATGTATCTTGTTAAACCGGACAATAGCTCGAATACTTTGTTAAGTCGTCTGGCGCCCAGTGCTAATGACAGCGGGTATGCCGTAAAGGGGAAAATACCCAAAACATTGCCATGGCGTGTATTCATGATTGGTGAACATCCCGGAGGTTTTATCGAGTCGGAGGTCATTCTGAGTCTGGCAAAACCATCAAAAATTGAAGATCCTTCCTGGATTAAGCCGGGCAAAGTTGTCTGGCCCTGGTGGTCTAATCGGGTCGTGAATGGTCGTAAGTTTGAAGGCGGCATGAATACAAAAACAATGAAATATTACATCGATTTTGCCGCTGAAAATCAGATTAAATATGTATTGATAGATGCGGAATGGTACGGCAAACACGATACCGATGAGGAAGATATCACCACAACGATTCCGCAAATTGATATGCCCCATATTTTAGATTATGCCAAACAAAATGGAGTGGGCGTGTGGCTCTGGTTGAACTGGCAATGTGTGCGTGATCAGATGGATAAGGCCTTTCCTTTGTATGAATCCTGGGGTATCAAAGGCATTAAAGTGGATTACATGAATCGGGATGATCAGGCCATGGTACAGTTTTATAAAAAAGTATTGCAAACGGCGGCCAAACATCGCCTGATGGTAAATTTCCATGGTGCCTATAAGCCCACCGGTCTGCGTCGTACTTATCCCAATTTACTTACCCGTGAGGGTGTGTTGGGCCTGGAATACAGCAAGTGGAGCACTTCCTGCAATCCGGAGCATGATATTATATTACCCTTTACACGCATGCTGGCCGGTCCGATGGATTACACGCCGGGTGCATTTCAGGTAGCCAATAAAGAAAACTTTAAAGCCCAATTTACAGCCCCAATGGCCATGGGTACAAGAGCCCATCAGTTGGCGATGTATGTGATATTCGAGAGTGCCCTGCAAATGCTGGTCGATCATCCGGCTTCGTATTTTGGTGAGACAGGGTTCGAATTTCTGACTGATGTCCCGGTGACCTGGGATGAAAAACGTTTTATCGACGGCCAGGTTGGTGCGTTTGTTATTATCGCCCGGCGTAAAGGTGAACAATGGTATCTGGGTGCGATGACCAACTGGACAGCCCGTAATATACCGATTCCGCTGGACTTCCTGGGTGAAGGCAGGTATTACGCTGATATATATGCGGATGCCAGGGATACTTATGGTCACGTAGTTGCCGAAAGGAAGGTTGTTGATAACATGGATGATATTAAGCTGGTTTTGGATTCAGGTGGCGGTTGCGCAGTTAAATTTAAACCCACCTGGTGATCTAAGGATGCAATTGGATCGTTAGAGGCACTGATAATTCAATATTAACTGAGAAGGAATCAATTACATGCGTTTTAATTTCCTTATTGCCCTGTTAACAGGAATGTTGCTGACTAACGGCATGCGTGCCGAAAACAGTCGGCATTTTCTTTCTAATTTGCAAGCAACTAAAAATTCTCCTTTATATACAACTTACGCGGCCGCTATGGACCGTTCGGAATTTACCCTGGATCAGGGTTTTCATCTCAAGTTTTATGAGGACAAACGAGGGGTTGAATTGCAAACCGATACTGCCGGAGACTGGTGTTTGGGCTTCAAGCGGGAGGCCGATTTTGCCTATGAGCTGAATGATTTATTCAAAGAACCTATCATTACAACCTCCTATCCGGATTTGGTACGTTATCATTATTATCCCTTTGAAGATATGCGTGTGGATGTATTTTTTATGGTATATAGCTCACGTATTGCCATCCAGGATGTGACATTGACCAATGAAGGGGAACAACCCTCCGATTTTAAAATATATTCATTCCTGCGCAATGATTATCGCGTGTTCAACAATGTGCAAAGGGCCGAATCAAACGACTGGATAACCTTTACTCATGAAGAATTACCCGATGGTTGGGTGCTGAGCCACGATATTCCTTATGTTAATCCGGTTTATGATATTTTTATGATGACGGAACCGGCGGATCGTTTGACCAGCTATCGCAGTTTTCAATGGGGCGACGTCAGTGTTCCCCATCAGGTTGATTTGGATAAAAAACGGCAATATGTGGTTTGGGGAAAAATGGCCCATCAAAGCGGCGAACGCTGCCGGCATCGCAATCCGAAACCGCAATTAATGGTTGTGCCTGCAGAAAATAACCGCCGTTTATTAACGGAGACGGCTCCCCGCTGGGGCAGCACCGATCAAAACATTACCGGATACGGATTTTACGGCATAGAGCTGGGAAATTTTCAGAATTTAAAAGAAAATGAAAGCTATGAAATTTACATACGGTGCAGAGAAACCGGTACTGTGGCTCAACTGGCTGAGACCCTAAATGACCTGAATAAACAGGGTAACCGCCGTGACCTGACGTTTACGGAGACCAACTTACCACAAACGCCGGATCGATTCAGAAAGGATGTCTGGGGCAGCGGCACCGAAATCAGACTGTATTGGGATCACGTTGATGGCGCCGGCTATAATGTTTATCGCAGGGATTATCGTCAACAGGGGTATTATGAGCTGGTTGCCGGTAAAATAAGTAATAATTTTTATACCGATAAGAATTTATCCGGTGATGAAATTTATGGGTATGTAGTCACGGCGGTGGATTCATCGACGGGCCGCATGAGTATGCCCACCGATGAACTGACTAATATATTTGGGAGTGATTTTTTAACGGATATGAAATATCCCGATCAGCGTAAAACCTATGTCCGTGATCTGGCTCGCGTAGTTTCTATGCAGAAAAATGTGTCCCTTGCTCCCGGAGAACAGAAAGAACTGCGGGTTATGCGGGGGGTTGCCCGCAACGAAGACAAACGCCGCTTGGTTATGGAAAAAATGGAATTATTAAGGGATGAGCCGCTGAAACCATTCATTGAAGATAATGAAAAACGTTTTGCCAATATACCGGTCCTGCCAATTGATGATCAGGATTTGCAAATGTTATATTACAGCGCATACAGTATGATGCGTCAAGTATTTTTACCGCCGGAGAACAAAGCCTCATACAACTATTATGTTTTTTCCAGAGAACCGACCTGGGGATGGGGGCATGGCGGACAGGTATTTCACGAAAGCATCACCATGCTGGCTTATGCACTTATGGATCCGGTAAGCGCTATGAACTCGCAGCGCGTATACAGCGAGCGGCAGTATGATAATGGCTACATCAATTATAGAACGGGTTCTTATTTGGATGAAATCATCGAACACAACGGGGAACTGACCTCTTCAGCCCCCTGGTACGCCTGGCAGAATTATGAGGTTTATAAAATTGCCGGCGATAAGGACTTCCTGGAAGAAATGTATGCCTCCAGTAAAAAATTTTACAATTTTTATGTCCCTAATCGGGATAAGGATGGCGATGGTTTGTGCGAATGGGGCGGCCATGCCGTTCTGGAATCGGTGCGCGATGCGAGTGTAGCTGTGTGGGATGAAGTGGGTTGGCCCACCAATTTTGAAGCCATGGACCTTAACAGCATGCTGGTTAACGAGGCCAATGCCCTGGCTTCCATGGCGGAAGAACTGGGCTTGCCGGAAGAAGCAGCCCAATTGCGCAAAGATGCCCGAACCCGGGCACAATTGATTAACGAAACCTTCTGGGATGCACAGGACGGCTTTTATTATCATGTGGATAAAAAAGATAACGATTTTACCTTTGAGAAAACGGCTGACCTGAAGCGCCAGGAGATTATCGGTTTTTTACCCATGTGGGCCGGCATCGCCAGTGAGGCGCAGGCTGAAATACTGGTTACACACTTGACCGATCCTCAAAAGTTTTGGCGTCCGTTCGGCGTACCATCGCTATCGGCTGCCGATTCGTATTACAATCCCAAAGGGTATTGGAACGGGCCCGTCTGGGTGGAATGGAATTACCTGATTATGGACGGATTAATTCAATACGGTTATCGGGAAGAGGCCAGAGAGCTGGTCATGCGAGTGGCAAAGAATATGGTTAAACAACTCAAAAAGGATCATAATTTGTGGGAATTTTACAGCCCGGATGATCAATGGGCGGGGTATCATAAAACTTACATCTGGGCCGGGATCATAAATCGTATGCTACTGGATGTGGCTGATTTTTAGTAAAAGGCACTTAACCCATGGATTGGAGAGTATAAATAATGTTTCATCGATTACATATTAGTCTTTATATTGCAGTCATCGGAGTTTTTTTTCATATCACATCCGGGATGAGCCAGGATGAGGATTATGTTTTTTATAAGAATTTTGTCAAACATGCTGACGGTTCAAGCTGTGAACACTCCCCCCCTGAGGCCACTTTTACAGCTTTTCTGAACAGTGATTCAAGCCGCATATTGATTGAGTCGGCGCCTCGCTGGGTGTATGGGGTCGATCCCAATATTGACGGTAAAGGCACTTTTGGTGTTGAACTGGGTAATTTTCATGATCCCTCGTTGGTTACCGGAGATAGTGTGTTCATACGTTTTACCTGCAAAGCCAGTGGACAGCGGGACGTTTTATCCGAAGAAATCTATGACATTCCCTTTCACTACTTTCCCCAAACCCTGACACTTTCGGAATTGGACCTGCCGGAAACACCCGGTAATGTGCGCGTACGTTATAATGAGCAGCATCAGCGTTTGGTGCAATGGGATGCACAGAGCGGTTTAACATTCGATGTCTATCGTACCAATTTGCTGGATACGATTCCCCGGGGATTGTCCATGCGCCAGTACCAACTTATGGCTCGGGATATTTCACAAACTTCTTGGCTGGATACCAATACGACCACATCAGCCGTATATAGCTATATCGTCTATGCCCGCTCATCGCAGGGTGTTTACAGTAGTCATTCAAGAGAAGCGATTGAAGGCCCTCTTATTTCCAATTTTACCGTTAGTCCCGGTGTCACAACCGCCAGGCTGCACTTGGGAAATTATGATCCTAAATTAGGGAACTTGCAGGGATTTAATATTTACAGACGCAAACCCGGTAATACATGGCAAATTGTCGGATATAGCGGGCGGGACAGCATTTATATCGATTCCAGGCTCCAACCCGGTGAAATATATGAATATATGATTGCTGCCCGCACCGGTCCTCGTACGGAGTTCGGTGAAAGCGCCATTGTAGAAATGCAAACCACTGCCGACACATCGGGACTATATCACTATGCCAATCTGAAAGTGGCCGTGGTGGTTTATCAAAATACCAATAATGGTGCTATTACCAGTACTTATATTAACAGAATCAAACGCATGATGAATCTCGGACGGCTGTTTTACTGGCGCAATTCCGGCATGAAACTAAATGTGCAGTTTTATTATTATCTTATCGAGGAATATAAAGATTTCGGAAATCCTGATGACTTGAATGTGGGTATGACCGTGGCCGATCTGAATGCCAGAGGCGTAATGAATACCCAGTACGACATCATCTTCCGCATTACGCCGGCAACTTACGGGTATTGGTCAATCGGCGTCCAACCTTTAAATCTTGATGGCCCGGATCGAAAAACCGGATTTTCACAATCATTCTGGCCCATCGGCAGTGGTGTGCAATATCCAGGTGCAGCTGATGATATCAATTACGGTTTAACCTGGATTTTCGTGCATGAGTGTCAACATGCCATCGACGCCTTATACGATGATAATTTGCATAGTGAGATGTACCATGGCGATATACCCTGGCAATTTCCCCGCAGCTGTGGCGAACATTATGATTTTCAGGCCACTATGTTCAGGGATTTCAACGCCTATACCGATTTGCAGCCGGAGTGGGGCGATATTTATGAAACCCGGGATATCGATGAAGACGGATTTCCGGATGCTGAATCAATGGTTCCCCGTGATGAACAACGCTACGGCAGCAATCCGGGAAAAGCAGACAGTGATGCCGATGGTTTAAGCGACCGACAAGAATTCATAGATGGTACCTTCCAAGGAAGCCATCCGGAGGTGCAAGACACGGATAATGACGGCATCTTGGATGGGCAGGATCAATATCCAAGATATCCTTTACAAACCGAGATCAAATCTTTCAGCCCGGTTATTGATGGTATTATTGAAGAGGAATGGCCGCTCATCCACACCGGCACAGTGTTTTCATATGTAGATTTTCAACCGCAACTTTTCATGAGTTATGATGATGATTGGTTATATCTGGCCCTGCGTTATGAAAAATATGCCGAACCCCGAATTTCTCTTGATTTTCATGCTGATGGCTGGTGGCATTCCAGCGGCAACACGGTTATGCGCATCAACCCGCAAAACGGTAATTTCACCGAATTCCGCTCCTGGGATGCCAGTTCGGAAGTGCAGCAGTTCAGTATGAATAACGGCGGACCGGGCGGTATGTGGGACAACGAGAGCGCTTATCAGCAGGAATTTAATCGGCGCGTAATTGCCCCGGGTACGGTTAAACAGAATACACAGTACGAAGCGCCGGTGACGACCGTGGAGATAGCTATTCCCCGTAATAAATACGCCGGTTTAACCCTGCAAAAAGGTGATCGCCTTGGATTAAATGTAAACTACTACAATCTGGAAGAAAAAAATTCACAATGGGCCTGCACGTTTGATAAATACAGTTTTGCCAACGTAACTCTGGGCCAAGCGACGGCTTTGACCGACGAGGACGATCTTGCAATGGTTAAAACATTTGCCCTGCATGCCAATTATCCCAATCCATTTAATCAGCAAACGATAATTCGTTATGATATACCCCGCAGAGAAAAAATTGAAATATGTATCTATAATGCTTTAGGCCAAAGGGTTCGTACACTGGTTAACGCGCAGCAGAGTAAGGGGCAATATCAGCTTTGGTGGGATGGACGCAACGGGCAGGGCAGAGTTATGCCAAGTGGTATTTATTTTTATTCCATGAAGGTGGGGGGCTCCCTGCACAAAGTACAGAAAATGCTTTTAGTAAAATAGCACTATTGTTTAAAATTTGAGGTTACAAATGGTACGATGGATATGGGTATTGGCTGTTATTTCTTTTATGATTTCAGCCGGTTTCACCAATGACGAAAACCGCTTATCGGAATTGAAAGTGGACACTGAAAACGGTCTGATGGTCAAAACCGGGAAATTAGACAATGGGTATGCGTTCCAATTAACACGCGATTACCCTTTGTTTTCCGTTGACATTGGAGATCAAACCGTTTTTTCCACAGTGGGATCAGTATTTACCAAGAACGATTCGATTCAATTTATACTAACCGATGCTGTTAAGGGAAACATTACATTAATGCCCGATTTCCAACCTGGTTTTAAAATGCTGGTTAATCTGTATAATCGCAGTGACAGTATGGTTAAAGTTGCCAATTTTGTGCCTTTCGGAAAAGCCGATGATCACCTATATATCACGGCCTCCGGTCCATGGTCATTAGCTCGCACCAAATTGTTCAGGCCACAAAAGGGTGCGGTCGGGGTTGTGCTTCCCGATAATGCCTGGGACTTAGGCTATGGTGATATAAAAACCAATACATCCCATTCCATCTGTGCCCTTTCGCGCAGAACATCCGTAAAAAATGCTGACCGCAAACGCTGGCGCACAGAGGTAAAGCCCGGGGGAATGATACAATTTACCATTTGGATTGATGCTTATGCCGGCCGGAATTGGCACGATGGTTTGCGCTTAATGTTTCAGGATCGTTTTATCTATGACTTAAAAGGGCCGTTTGATAACACCCTTTATGAGCGAGAAGATCTGAGCTGGATCCGTCACCGCTATGTTATGAATACGCATATTCCATGGGATCACGACTTTTATGATATTTATGAGGGCGGGTATAAACTCAATGCTTATTTTGATCAAATGGAGCGATTGTTCGGTGGATGGGATATTTATGTGCTTTGGCCCACCTGGCCCATGTTAGGTTTGGATCAGCGTAACCAATGGGATCTGTATGGCGATTTGCCGGGGGGTAGAGGCAAAGTTCGACAGATTGCGGAAAATTTACACGATCGGGATGCCAAGTTATTTGTTTCTTACAATCCCTGGGACCAGAGCACGCGTTATGTCGATCCTTATGAGGGCATGACCGATCTGATTCGTAAAACGGATGCGGATGGAGTGGTGCTGGATACTTACGGCCATTCTACGGATAGTCTTCAAATGGCGGCAGACAAGGTGAAAAAGGGTGTGGTAATGTACAGCGAAGGCATGGCTGTTCCAAAGGATATGCAGGGCATTGTAACGGGCCGGGTGCACGATGCCATTTTTTTACCACCACCTCTCAATCTTAACAAATTCATTAAACCAGATAATGCGTTTTTCCGTGTTTGTCAATTGTTTCAGGGGAGACTGCACCGGGAGGTGGGTATTGCCTTATTTAACGGATACGGTATAGAGATTAATATGATTGGTGTCGGACGTCCGGCCTGGGAGACAGAGGAATACCGCTATATGGGACGGGCATTGCGCATTCTCCGGGAAAACACCCATAATTTTGTCAGCCAGGATTGGACGCCCTTATTGCCGACATTGAAAGATAGCATCTGGGTAAACCGATGGCCGGAACAACATAAAACCATTTATACCGTGTTCAGTCTGCGTCCACAGGGTCAAAAAGGTCCATTGTTTCAGGCGCCTGTGGATCGGGATAAACATTATATAAGTTTGTGGCATCACCGCGAACTAAAGCCGGATACCATTGATGGTCAAATTTACATTAAAGCAGAGACCAGGGCGTTTGATCGGGCATGGTTGCAAACCCGCCGTGAGGGTAATGTTGATGTCATTGCTTGGTTACCTAGATATTTAAAGGTTTCGCTGGTTAAAGACCGCTTAACCATTGATGCCGCTGCCGGCGACGAAATCCGAATCTGGGCAGGTCATCCCTCCTATGGTCGGCAGCCTGTTGTATTCGATACACAAAAACGTACCGTTAATCTAACCGAAGTTCTGGGCCGTTATGAAGGTAAGGTGGTTATACAATTACTGGATGATGGCATATTGCTGGATGAACGTATTGTGGAACTGCCGCTGCAAATGGCCAGGCGGATAAGTCGGGTACATCGCACACCTGCTGCTGAACAGAAGCCGGCTCAAATGGTCCATATACCTGCCGGTAAAATTAAGTTGACCACATCCAAAAACAGTGTTTGGGTCGTTCCAAATCCAAAATATCCGGAAGAGGGTAAGATTGTTGAAGTGGAATCCTTTTACATGGATAAATATCCGGTAACTAACCGGCAATTTAAGGCTTTCATTGATGATAGCGGATATATGCCCGATGATACCGTGAATTTTTTGGCCCACTGGCAAAATAGTACCTACAAAGATACGCGGGGTAAGCATCCGGTAGTTTGTGTTAGTTACGAAGACGCCAGAGCTTATGCCAAATGGGCAGGCAAACGACTGCCAACGGAAGCGGAATGGCTGTATGCTGCCCGGGGTGACGATGGAAGATTGTGGCCTTGGGGTGCGGAGTTTGATTCCAGTCGGTGCAATGTAGCATTAGGACACAGCACTCCGGTTGATGCGTTTCCATCCGGAGCCAGCCCTTTTGGTGTGATGGACCTGGTGGGCAATGTGTGGCAATTAACCAATGATGTATATGATAATGCCACAAGTTATTATATCATTATGCGCGGTGGTAGTTATTACAAACCCACTTCCAGCTGGTGGTATGTGAAGGGCGGGCCGCAGCCATTGGATCGCAGTCAGATTTTACTGCGTGTATCTCAGGGTTATGAACGCAATGCTACCGTGGGATTCCGTTGCGTTAAAGACAAATAATTACATTAAAATATCGGGAATAGAGCTTTGATAAACCGTTTCATAATTATGGTCAGCTTGTTGATGTTGGGTGTGCAGTTCTCTTTGGCACATACGTTAGAACATATTGTATTATCGGCACAAAAGAGATTGCAGTTTGAACAAATACAGACCAGCAAAGGCAGCAGGCTTGATCTGCACAAACCATTACCGTTGTTCAGTTTGCAGGTCAATGATTCACTCCTATTTTCTTCAGACTGGCGGTTTAATGATCAAAATCGATTTCAATGGGCCAATACGTTAAGTGGTAAAATTGAAGTGGATAGCACCTTTGAAGAGGGGTGGAAGGCGAACATTACTTTTACTAATGAAAAGGATACGACCATTTCCATAGCCAACGTGGTGCCCCTGGGTCAAACCGGAGATCATATTTATATCACCGCTTCCGGCCCCTGGTCACTGGCTCGGTCCAAAATATTTTTCCCGGACAAGGGTCCCATAGGTGTTATCTTACCGGACAATGCCTGGGAATTAGGGTACAGTGATTGGAGGCTGGATGCAGAAAACGGACTATGCACCATGACCCGAAGAATTGGGGTTCGTGAAGGTAAAGCCCAACGCTGGCAAACAGTGCTCCAACCCGGTGGGCAGGTGGTTTACCAACTCTACGCCGATTTGTATAAAGGCCGGTGGCAGGAAGGCCTGCGCCTTATGTTTCAGGACAGATATCTGTACGATGTTAAACAGTTTGATAACGCCCTGTTCCAGAGATCGGACCTGCAATGGGTACGCCGCATGTACGCTATGGTTTTAATGTATGCCTGGGACCACGATTTTTACGACACCCATAAAAGGCGATACACCTATCCCGCTTTTCTCGATCGGGCAGAAAAGTATCTCGGTGGCTGGGATGCCTTTGCCCTGTGGCCTACCTGGCCGACTCTGGGAATCGATCAGCGTAATCAATGGGATCTATATGGCGATCTGCCCGGAGGATTATCAAGGGTGCGGGAAATTGCCGACGATATGCAAAATCGGAATACACGTTTTTTTGTTTCCTATAATCCCTGGGATCAGAGTACCCGCTATGTCGATCCCTATGAGGGCCTTTCCGACCTGATTCGTAATACCAATGCTGACGGCGTGGTACTTGATACTTATGGCCATTCGTCGGATAGTCTGCAACAGGCGGCGGATACTGTAAAAAAAGGCGTTTGCATGTATAGTGAAGGAATGGCCGTGCCCAAAAATATGCAGGGTATCATAAGCGGACGGGTGCATAATGCCATCGTTATGCCTCCGCCGTTGAATCTGAATAAATTGATCAAGCCCGATTTTACGATAATGCGCGTTGCCCAGCTTAAAGATCATTATCTCCATAGGGAACTGGCTTTATCCTTCTTTAACGGATACGGAACGGAATTAAATGTGATGTCCCCGGA
>WJIP01000143.1 GCA_014730185.1 Caldithrix sp.
CAATATCAGGATCTGGTGTATATGTATCATCCAAAGTTAAACAAGTAAAAAAGGAAAATGTTGAAAAATGAACGGTAGGAATTTAATTTTCAGCCACTGCATAATTATGACCTACCGGAAAATTTTCCTAAACGTAAATAAGCATAAACTAAATACAAAACCTAAGAATGCGTTACGGTTATCATCCGTTCATAAATCGAATCAACTTAAAAGCAAATGAGAGCCGCAACGCATTCATTTTTAAGGCATCTTTAAAAACAACCTCCGCTTTGTGATCTCCTTTTTTCTTAAGCATCTTAACATATTCAGCATACAAGCTTAAGTTCACGTCCACATGTTAATGAACGGATCCTGTGGTTTACTGGAGAATAATGGATAGTTCAAGAGAATTAATTCTGCATATTTTTAAAGTCATTAACGAGTAGCTGTACCCTGTCCGGAGTGGACGGAATAGATTTTTATTTAATGACCTTTACCATTAATTTAAATTTTATTTTCATAAATTACGGAATGAATAATGAAATTTGGTATCAAACAAAAGATTATCGGACTGGCTTTACTGGCCACCATTTTACCGGTTTTGGTAGCCTTGATCCTGAGTAACATTCAGAGAGAAAAGACCCGGCAATCCATCAATAGTTCCGTCAACCGCATGATTGTGGATGATTTACATCATATTATGAATGATTTTTACAGTTTGTGCAAAACCGCTAATGATTACACCCAGCAGAATGTCAATCAAAGTCTGAATGTGGCCCGGGCCGAACTATATCGCCAGGGACGGGTGCATTTGCTGTCGGATAAGGTTCACTGGCAGGCTATTAATCAGTTCACCCAAGAAGTACAAAATATCCGTTTACCTAAGATAGCCGTGCAAAACCAGTGGCTGGGTAAAAATTTTAGTCTGAAAATTCCATCTCCGGTTGTTGATCGAACCAAAGCATTGGTGGGCGGTACATGCACTATTTTCCAGCGTATCAATGCAGAAGGCGACATGCTGCGGGTAGTAACCAACGTGCAGAAGAGGGACAGCAGCCGGGCAATCGGTACTTACATTCCGGCAATCAACCCCGATGGTAGTAAAAATGAGGTAGTGCATACCGTCTTATCCGGTCAGATCTATCGGGGCAGAGCGTATGTGGTCAATGACTGGTATCTCACGGCCTATGAACCTATCACAACCGACGGGGGCCGTATTATCGGTATGCTGTATGTTGGCGTAAAACTGCAATCTGCGCAAAGTTTCAGACAATCCATCGCCGAGTCTAAAGTTGGTAAAACAGGTTTTTTATATGCCCTGATCGGTTCGGGCGAACGCCAGGGGCAATGGGTTATTGCCGGGAATAAAAAGATTGCCGGACAAAACGCCTGGCAAAACCGTGATACCCGGGGGAATCCTTACATCCGCGAAATCATTTCTGAGGCCAAAAATCTATCTGCCGGAAAAATAGGTCGGAAAAACTTATGGCTAAATCAAAACGGCCGGCAGGAAAAAGTCATTACGCTTTTTACCTATTTTGAACCCTGGGATTGGGTAATCGGTGCGCAGGCTTATGAGAAAGATTTTGCCCAAATCCGTCAAAACGTGGATCAATCTCTAAGTGCGCTAAACCGTAACAATGTTTTGTTCGGTATATTAATCGTTTTGATTATGGGTGGCGTGGCTCTGGGGTTCGGCAATAAAATAGCCAACCCTATGCTGGAGGTGGCGGATTCTGCCCGGGCGCTGGCCGATGGACGCCTGCAAAAAGAGATCGAATGTCGCAGTAAAGATGAAACCTGTGTTTTAGCCAATTCTTTCAATCAGATGGCCAGAGACCTGCATCGGGAGCGGGAAGCTCTGCAATCGGCCAATAAACAGCTTAAAGAAGCAAACGCCACTAAAGATAAAATGTACGCTATTGTATCCCATGATTTACGTAATCCGTTTTCGTCCATGCGCCTGCTGGCCGAACTGTTATATAATGATTATAACGATTTTGATGAACAGGAACGCAAAGAGTACATCAAACATATCAAAGATGCCTCGGAATATGCTTTTAAACTTATGGAAGATCTTTTGCAATGGTCCAGATTGCAACGGGAAAAATTTAAACCCAATCCGGAAATCGTGCATATAGCCGATATTATCCAGGAGATGATTCATTTATTCCGGGCGGATGCAGAGCTGAAAAAAATAGATATGCACTCCCATGTTTCGGAAGATATAACCGTGTATGCAGATTTCAATATGAGCAAAACCATTTTTCGGAATCTGTTAAACAATGCCCTCAAATTTACAGGGAAAGATGGACGAATTGACATATCAGCCGAAAAAGGGGACGATGTGGTACGCATTACCGTGGCCGACAGTGGAGTCGGTATGAGTGAAACGGAATTGCAGCATCTTTTTAAAATTGACGAAGCATATTCCCAACGGGGAACAGCGGACGAGCATGGCACGGGCCTGGGATTGCTTTTGTGTAAGGAGTTCGTGGAAATGAGCGGAGGTACCATCGAAGCCGAAAGTGAACCGGGTCAGGGATCACGTTTCATCATTACCCTGCCCGCGTCCGAAGCCGGCAAAACAACATAATCATAAAACGGGTTTGCAGGACCTTACCGGTTCAGCAAACCCGTCAAACTCTTATTCCGGTAAATCAAGCCCATATTGATCGCTGATATCCAGCGGCGGCATCGGTCCGTCAACCGGTTTACCGTCTTTGACATACCAGTCGTACCAGTTGATCGTTCGGTAAAGCACATCGATACGACCCGGTTGCCGGCGATTACCATGTCCTTCACCCGGATACTGTACCAGGCGTACGGCTTTATGGTCATTCATCTTCAGGCGACGATAAAACTCAATGCTCTGCGAAGGGTGCACGCGAGAGTCTTCTGCCCCGCCAAAAATCAGAACAGCAGTCTTGTTTTCATTTTTGTGGGCATGATAAATCGGACTGCGCTGCAGACTCTGCCGCCACATTTCTTCCAGTTTTTTGCCGGAATGTACGTACAATTCTTCATAGGGGATATCCGTCGTACCGCGCTTGCTGATCAAATCGCTGATGCCCACGAACATGCCCGTTGCCTTGACCAGATCGGTATAGTAACTGGAAAACCAGGCGGCGGCAAATCCACCGTAAGAACCGCCTGCCAGACCAATGCGCTGTTCGTCCGCCAGACCGGTGTCGATAAAATGTTTGATACCATCGGCAATATCGTCAAATTCGGTGCCGGCGGCATCATTATATCCGGCGGCGGCAAATTCCAGACCATATCCCGTGCTGGCCCGGTAATTGGGGTAGAATACAGCATAGCCTTTACCGGCCAGCACCTGACCCGGCGTAGCATAACGCGTTACCCAGCCGTTGGAATAATGAGATTCCGGTCCGCCATGCACAAAAACAACCATGGGATAACTTTGATCGGCTTCATAATCCACCGGTTTTATAAGCAGGCCTTCGATCGTCACCCCATCGCGGGCCTGATATTGAACCACTTCCTGCTTACCCAAGTGCTTGTCTTTCAGCCAGGGATTGACATTCGTCAACCGTTTCAAGTCCTCGCCGGGTTGCCAGTAGAACAATTCAAGGGGATAGTGGGGTGTTTGACCCAGCATAGCAAAATGCTTGAAATCATCCGTGTAATCCGGCGGATAAAATATAATACCGCCGTTATCCAGAGAAGACTGGATGACCTGACGCTGACCTCCCGCTTTGTTAACCACACTCAACGTGGTGGCGGTCTTTTCGCCGGCCCGGTAAACCACCCTATCGTTATCTTTCCAGCCAACCCAATCCACATGACCAATAAAATTTTTGGGGGTCAGATTTTTTTCCGATCCGCCCTCAACCGGGATAACATAGACCTGACTGACTGCATGATCGCTGCGTGTTTTTGCTGCGGTATACGCCAGATCGCTGCCATCCGGACTGAATCGGTAATTGCCCAGCTTACCCGGGTTATCCGTTAGCTGACGGTGTTCTTTGCTATCCAGATCCAATATATGAATATGCCGGAACATATAATAATCGTCAATCAGATTACGTTGGGAGGCGGAAAAGGCAATTTTTTCCCCGTCCGGCGCAAACGTAAAATCCCAAACGGTGATATCCCCGGTCAGAGGTTCACCGGAATTGACCGGCAAATTCTTCATATCCACAGCGGTCATATACAGATTCCGGTACCGCCATTCTTCTTCATAATAGATAAAATTATATCCTTTGTCATCCAGGGTTTTGGCTTTTTCGGATTTGGGTGCTATGGCAATAAACGCAATGTGTTTGCCATCGGGATGCCATTCAAAGCTGGATACACTGGTTTCATGATCGGTAACTGCACGTGCTTCCCCACCATCCACGGGAATCATCCACACCTGGGTGCGCTTCTGTTCACCGCGCCTGGCGCGGAACGCGATCGACGAACCGTCCGGATGCCATTGGATGGAGCTGATATTCACTTCACCGGTGATGAAAGGCCGGGACTGCCCGGTTTCGGTATTGACCACATGCAGTTCATACCACGCACCGCCGGGTTTATCACCGGGATCCCGCGGTACGCGCAGTGTGTAAGCAATATGCTGCCCATCAGGACTGATTTTAGCGGACGTTACATATTCCAAATTGAGAACATCGGCCGGTTTCAGCGGGTCTGCCGTTAAGGTAGTTGTGGCCATTGTCAGAAATGCCGTCAGCAATAAACCAAAAAGCATTCTCTTAAAAGCCGTTCGTTGATGCATAAAGCCTCCTTACATTACAGTTTCCATAATTTTAACAAATGTCCAATATAATAAAATTGGTAACGGGATGCACACCATAAGAAATTCCGGTAATTAATAAGAAGTAATTTTGTTGTGAAAATCCGATGATTGAAGCTTTGGAAGGAAAGCCATAAGGATAAGCTAACTATATATATGGAGGCTATTTACCCATGCGTAAATTTGAGGGATGATATTTATATTTATCTATCCGCTGGCGTAAAACTCATATTTAAACTTATGTATTAAAACCAGCCCTTAAGTGAGATAGCTTTTCGAACCGACGGAATGGGAATGTCACAAAATTCATTTAATTCATAAATATTACAATAGATGATTTATCGCTTATACACCTTCCAATAATTCATTTAACTTGTTCAATAACTGATCACCCGTGTATGGTTTGTTCAGCCAGTGGTATACCCCATTGGCATTAAGCGTTTCAGAATCCATACTCTCTGAAAAACCGCTTATGGCCAAAATTTTTACATCGGGATTCATCTTTTTTAAAGCTTTTATAGTCGTCAGGCCATCCATATTGGGCATAGCCATATCCGTTATTACAGCATCAAACGTGTTGGTTCCCTTCTCTCTATAAATTTGTAAAGCTTTTTGGCCTTCCTCCGCTGTCGTTACCCCAAAGCCTTTGGTTACCAAAACCTCATTCATAATTTCCCGAATGGCCTGTTCATCGTCTATAACTAAGATATTCTGACCATTCCCAGCATGGATCTCGGCATCCTCTTTATCCTTGTGCGGGATAGATTTACCTTGAAGCTCCGGTAAATATAATCTAAAAATTGTACCTTTCTCTGGCTGACTTTGAACATCTATAAAACCGCCATGGGCTTTTATGATGGATTGTGATGTTGATAAGCCCAGTCCGGTGCCTTTACCTACCTCTTTAGTGGTAAAAAACGGTTCAAACATTCTTTCACGCACCTCCTCCGGTATGCCGCTGCCAGTATCGGCGACATCCAATTGAACATAATTCCCTTCTCTTTGAATACTCCACCGGTTAGCACGCTGATTATCGATTTTGATGGTC
>WJIP01000144.1 GCA_014730185.1 Caldithrix sp.
ACCTTCTCTAACGATCTTGAGTTTTTGTTGTGCTGTAAATCTTTTTACTGATCTGCGAGCCATGATTGTTCTCCTTTTTATTAGGATTAAATCATAGCACTATGGTCCTATTAAAATTCCAATTTTGACTGAACCAAAACACAATGCATATGGATGAAGTAGACAAACTTTTAACAGAACAAGTAGAAAGCAATAAGACACCCTCTATCCAATACCTGACTTCGGCCAAGACAGTGTTTTAAAATTCTTTCAAATGGGTTTTGCTGACATTGCAAAACAGAAAGAAATAGATTCATCTATCACTTACAATGCATTTTCTGTAACTAAAACATTTACTACATTAGCAATTTTACAGCTATACGAGAAGGGAAAACTAGACATAAATCATTCAGTTACTCAATATCTTTCAGCATTTCAATACGGAACAGAAATCACCGTTAAACACCTTCTCACTCATACGGCAGGAATACCCAACCCTATTTTCCCCTTTCATGGATTCACCTGGCCAATGAACACGACACATTTGATAGAAACGCATTCTTTAAAAGGGTTTTGGACAAATACAGCAAAACCAAATCTGCACCCAATGAAAAATTTTCATACTCCAATTTAGGTTATGTCATTTTGGGACAACTGATTGAAAGAGTCTCGGAAAAAATTATGAAGCGTATGTTGGGGAGAATATAATCCAAAAGTTGCCAATCAATTCCAATGATTTAACATTTGAAATTGTGCATAAGGAAACACATGCCAAAGGCTGTCAAAAAAGAATATCGTTGTCTAATCTCCTGTTAGGACTATTATTGATAAGTCAAAGTTTATGGGGGAAACCGAAGGGAAATGGCGTTCTTTTCATAATTTTTATGTGAATGGCGCTCCATATGGCGGGCTCATCGGAACGCCTACAGCATTTGTAAGATATCTTCAAGAACTGCTAAAGACTGATAGTAGCCTAATTTCAGACGATTACAAGCAAATGCTTTTTCGAGAAAACAAAACCACAAATGAAAAACATACAGGTATGTGCTTGTCTTGGTTTTCGGGAGAGCTCGATGGTAACCAGTATTTTTCACACCCGGGTGGTGGCGGTGGTTATTATTGTGAAATAAGAATTTACCCTGACTTAAATAAAGGCAGTGTAATCTTCTTTAACAGGACAGGGATGTCAGACGAGAGATTTTTGGATAAATTGGATACGTATTCTATGAATAAATGAATGAATAAAAGCCAGCAGGTAACACATGGTATGTTGCATGCGGGTTTTCAGCGATTCGAGGGCGTCTGTGCCTCGTAAAGAAGTCCTTGTAAAGTGATAGGGAAGTGCTTTGTAATCCCGCAAGACAACGTGCCATTAAACGTTATGTGCTAAGCTTTAATTATGGCCATAATTCTTTGTACGCAAAAACTATATTCCGGGTTGAAAATTAAGCCGGTTGAACGTGATTTCGAGGCGGGTCTTATAGGTAATTGGCACACAAATATTTTTTTAATTGATCGTCAGAAAGGCCTCTTTTTCACACATTATGGTATAAGTGACCATCAACTTAGAGAATTTCTACAAAATTTAAGCACATAACATTGTATTTCAAGCTGCCGTGATCCGTAGTGCGGTTTTTCCCATCCGTTTGACAGCCCAGAACTTAAATACAGTATGGTCACGAACGGAAGGATTTTATATAGTGTTTCGTTATGTACAAACTGTTATACAGTCCGGTTAGACCAATAAACCCGGTTGATCCTGTTATCCAAACCGATCGTATCGTATTAGCATGGCAGAAGCACTTTAAAAGGCTCCGTAAATCCATCCACTTGAGATTAATCGATCATAGAAATAATCCCAATCCAGCGTATCTACAACGATGCGCCGGTTGGCGGGTTACCGCAATCGTTATCCGCCAAAACAAGGGGCAATCAATCAACAATTAACGTTGTTCACATGATCTGTACAATTCTTTTTCTTGCGATGATAATCAAGGATTTTGCCCCTGCTATCCCATTCAATACGACAACAATCCAAAAGCATCTTTTTGATACGTTTCCTTCCTCTTTGTACCGTCGTTCGTAAACTGGAATAGGGTACATTCAAAGTTTGGGCGAGTTCCTTTTGACTTTTGCCTTCTAATTCGGACAGCGTAATAATTTGCCGGTACTTTTGGGGCAGCTTTAATACAAAGCCTTCTATACAACAATCAAGCTCCATGACACTTTCTTCTTCGTCGTTATGCACTTCTCGCAGTAATTCTTCTTCATTCAACGCGTGCAGCTTTTTTTGTGAAGACCGGTAATAGTCAATAATGGAATTCCGGGTAATTCTAAAAATCCAGTTTTTGATACGCTCTTCATTACGGATAACGTCGGCATTTTTCATGATTTTAAGAAATACTTCCTGTAATATATCCCGCGCATCCTCTTGATTGTTTACACGTTTTGATATGTAGCTTAATAAGTGTTTGTTGAACTCGTCATAGATACGTCTGAAATCCATTGGAGCGCCTCAAAAAATGTGTGGCGAATCGTTAAAAATACCGGGTATAGCAAAAGATGACATTCTGTTTTATCCCCGATTTGTAAATATAATTTCATCACTATCGGTTAGCAACCGTTCGATGTTTGCGTAACGTATCTAAAAATTCAATTTTACTCGCAGCAGGATGGATCGCACCCACAGTTTGTGGCCGCTTCCCTTTCCTTCCTTTGCTTTCCCTGGAAGAATGTCTCAAGATTTTCCGGAATTAAATATGAGTCGCCGGTCGCTATATCCTGTCCGTTAGATCTATCGGCAGAAAGTACACTTAAGATGCTTTCAACAATGAACGCTTTAGGCGGAACAGTATACGTCTTTCCCTCATAAATCCATTCACGGCAGGCAACGCCATCGTCACAGCCGCATACTTCACCGCAGTCCCTGCAGTTGCTCTCCTGATAATCCATTTGAATATCCTGCCCGTTAACCCGAATGGTCGGCGAGGTAAGAAATCGATGCGCGATGGCTTTTTCCCGTGTATCGACATGAATCTTACGCCATTCCAATTCAAGACCTTTTTGTTTCAACGATTTAGCCGCTTCTTCAACTGCGGTAGCTAATACCTTAGCCGTTTCTTTACATCGCTCACATTGCGTTAAATCGAGATACAAGAAATCGATTTGCACTTTCTGCTTAGCCGAAGGATTCATTTTTATGCTCCGTTTTGAATGGGTTTAAATTTTATTTTGATTCCATTTTCCGTTACACCCTTATAGACGATAGAATTCAAAAAAGACGCAAAAAAAATCGTATTCATTCATTTTATGAAGTGATTTTGCCGCAACGGGTGACGGGCAATCCGGTTATCACAAATGGACAGGTTTATATACGATTCCGTTACCTGCAAAGCATTAGATACTCCGGTTAGACGATTAAACCCGGTTGATCCTGTTATCCAAACCGATCGTATCGTAATGGCATGGCAGAAGCATTTTAAAAGGCTCCGCAAATCCATCCACTTTAAATTTATCAAATCATAGATATCAAAATAATCCCATACCGGCGTATTCACAACCAGTCGCCGGTTGCCGCGTCCATTGCGGCTTGCCGCTAAATGGTTTGTTTTGTACCTTAGCAAGGTTAACGGGGTAACGGCGGGTGATGTCATTATATAGTTCGTAATCCTTTATGTTGAGTATTTTTTCGTATCTGCATCAAAAAAAATGGACGTTTTGGTCTTTATTGATTATTACGCCCCTTGGTTTCTATACCAAATTTTATAGCGGGCCTCTGTCCGCGTGGGTAAACCATTCACTGGGTGGCGTGCTTTATGTGGTTTTTTGGTGTCTCATCGTATTTTTGCTAATACCCCGGGTGCATCCGTTTAACATTACCGCGGCCGTATTTACGGCGACATGCCTCATCGAATTTACACAACGGTTGGATACGCCGCTTTTACAGGCCATTCGCAGCCATTTTTTAGGCCGTGCTTTGATCGGTACATCCTTTTCATGGTTGGATTGCGGCCATTATTTAATAGGGTTGTTATTGGCTTGGCTATTATTAACGATGTTGCGAAAAACCGAAGGATGAAGTCTGTATAAACAGTATATTATGCGTCCATATATGATTGTAGTATGGTTGATACCCGATGAGGAGGATATCCGGTTATGAATGTTAAGAGCTTTGCCGGCCTGCTTTTGGTGGCCGTTTTTGGTGTCGTCATCGTTATTTTACTGGTCAACAAACTCTATTTGTCCATCCGCGACGGCTATATTATCGATCCATCCAATCGCCGCCGGGCGTTATCCGGCTGGCCCTTTTATGCGACCTTGCTGTTGTATGTTGCGGGCATCATGGCAAGTTCGACCGCGTCGATTTTTATTTTCAGACTGATTATGAACAATCCCCCCAGCTTACAAAACGCCGCTTAGGCATTACAGGCCGGTCCCTCGACACCGGCATCAAAACAGATGTTGCCGTTGAAGCCGTAAAATCGTACCTTTAGTCCATCAACCGGATTGTACACCATGTCGTTACGCCCATACAATCCGTTAAAAACGATTTTACAGGGGAGGCTCAATCCATGCGTATACCGGTCATACCAGCACTTCCGCTGACCATTGTCCTGTTTTTAATGCTTCATTTACCGGCGCCGCCGGTTTACGGCTGAGGCGTGCCTTCCGCGGGCGGTCCGCCCTCCCAGTGTTTTTCTTCCCGGGATGATAACCATGCCATGACACAAAACACATGGCAACTGAGTGCAGCCCTCGGTACATTCCGGTCCACGCTCCGCTTTGATAATGACCGGGAAGTGGACGTGCACATGACCACCGTTTCCCTGGCCGGTAACCGGCTGGTCAAAGACCGCTGGACGGTGCGCGGCGGCCTGGGCATGGTTGTGGATGGTAAGCTTAAAACCGGCATTTACGGCACACATGAAGTACAGCCCGGCGCCATGCTGGCGGTGGGCGCGGAATATCTTGCCGTCAAAGGCGATGGTTATCGACCCTTTATCGATGTGTCCGCAGCCTTCAGCACTTCCCTGATGCAAACGGTGCATCCTCTTACCGATGATCAAACGCGCTATTGGGCATCGGATTTACGGTTCGGCGTCCGTTCATTGTGGAACGTAAACAACACCCTTTACCCCTTTGCCGCCGTCAGCGTATTCGGCGGACCGGTCAGCTGGAAAATGAACGGCCAGGACGTGATCGGTTCCGATGTACATCATTATCAAGTGGCGGTGGGTGGCAGTGTGCAAATCGAGGCCATCGGTGTTTATGTGGAATGGGCGGGTCTGGGCGAGCGGGGATTGAGCGCCGGCCTGAGTTTGCTTTGGTAAAAGAGGTTATTAAGTGCCAAACATCTATAGAAGCATCCGAATAAGCAGTAAAAGACAATTTCTTTGTTGATCGTTTCATTGTTCTTATTGTGAAGGCTGTGAATAATAATTAATTTGTACATACATTGCGTTTCCCACATCCGCGGTAGATCGGTTTTACCTTGATTCAGTAAGGAGGATATTGCTCTTATCTTTAGAAACGGGGTAATTTAATATTTTTTATCACACCATAGATTCTATAATCACCGGTTCCTGAAACAGCGCACGCTTCAACACCGGAGGCTGTCTTGCCATATTCAAATCTTCAGAAAGGTTTTCTGAGTTCGTTTGAGATTTCAAGCCAGCCGGCAGCAGCTCAGGGTGGCTGGGCCGACACCAGTACCAATAAATTTGCTGCGGCATATTTTCATCGGTGACGATCCTTTCTTTTCGATGGATAATTGGAAATGTTGCCTAAAAGAATAGGAGTAAAAATGAAGAGAAGACATGAATTTTACAGTGTAAATTCGGACCCTTCTTAAAATGGAAAAGAGTGAATTTGTTAGACAAAAGTATAATCGATTCACAATCTGTTCATTTTCAGGAACATAAATATGACCCAGAAGTAAATAACACTCAATAACTACCTACATTATAAACTATGGAATGGTAATTGTACTATTAGATCATTTTAATTACAGCTGACGAACATTACAAACTAAACGAGTCGTGGAAGCAAACGTAAAGATTTAGCCAAATAAGTCGATAATGTAATCAATTTATATGCTAGAATTAAATGAGATTATAACACAAATAATGAGCTTGTAGTCAACTTATTAAGACTTAAAGACTGATTTGAACATACACAAATGAATTTATTGAAACATACACGTATCAATTTTCAAAAAGTGATCTTTTATTCATTACTTGGCATAGCAGCCAGCTTGATCGCCATTAAGTTCACGCTGTGGGGATATTCATTCCGAAATATTCTCCCGCAAACAAGCTACTCCGTGACTTTCAATATGTCTCTGGAGGGCTATGATGAGTCTGTCAGGATCGATACGTATTTGCCGGTGAGTAATGATCACCAGTCCATTTCTAATGAGATTCAGAATTCGGGCATATTTAAGCTGCATATTGATCAAACCTCTGCCGGCAGGGAAGGAACCTGGACACATAGTTCACCCCGGGGATCGCAGACGATTCAGTTTAGTTTTACCTACATCGGCGAGGCCCTTCAATACGGGATTGATTCTACCGTTACCGTTCAAAATTCCTATCCACCGGGTTTTTCCCGCTACCTTGAGGCCACGCCTAACATTCAGGTGAATCACCCCTATTTTCGTCAGATTCACCGGCAGCAAGTTCGGGATACATCATCCGTCCGATTGATTCTGCAGGACATTTTCGATTATACCTACTCGTTTCCAACCAGACCGTTTAAGGGGTTGACCGACGCGTTAGCAGCAGCTCGTCTTGGTGAAGCATCGTGCAATGGTAAAAGCAGGGTTTTTGTGGCGCTGGCGCGTCAGGCCGGTATCCCTGCACGGCTGGTCGGCGGCATCATTCTCGAACCTGGTCAAAAAAGGACATCACACCAGTGGGTTGAAGCGTATATCAACGGTTTCTGGGTCCCGTTTGATGCGCTCAATGGTCATTTCGCTTATTTACCGAGCAATTATCTTGAACTCTACCGGGGGGATGAATTTCTCTTTTCCCACACGCCAAATATAAATTTCGATTATTCATTTAATATCAAAAAACGGCTGGTTGCGAATCCCACACTGTTGTCGGAACTGAGTTATCATCCGTTTAATGCTTACGCTGCATGGCAGGCGTTTGAGACCATCGGCATTCCCCTGAACCTGCTTAAAATAATCATCATGCTTCCGCTGGGAGCACTCATCGTTGCGCTTTTTCGCAATGTGATTGGATTACAGACATTCGGCGTCTTTCTGCCTGCCCTTATCGCGGTAGCCAGCCGGGAAACCGGGCTGTTCTGGGGCCTGATTGCCTATGTGGTGGTCATAGCCCTGGTCGGTATTATTCATTATCCGCTGGAGAAAGGGGGATTGCTCTATACACCAAAGATGGCAATCATGCTGGTGGGGGTGGTCATTTCATTCCTGTTAATCGCTATCCTGGGGATAACACTTGAAATCTACGAAGTGGCATATATCACTCTTTTTCCCATTGTGCTCATTACCCTCACCGCCGAGCGGTTTGCCCGTAAAATAACCGAAGAGGGCATGCTGCCTGCGCTATCTACGACAGGACAAACAATGCTGGTGGTGTCCATTGCCTTTTTCGCGATGAACTCCCGCACCATGGAGAGTTTCTTCCTGGCGTTTCCTGAATTATTTCTCATTATCATTGCTATAAATATTATTCTGGGAAAATGGATTGGATTGCGCATGACCGAGTACGCCCGGTTCAAACTGTTTGCGAGGGCATAATGTTAGAATATCTGAAAAAATTCAATCGGCTCCACGGAAAGGTACTTGGTATCAATCAACGTAACCTGGATTATATTTATCCGAATAATCCCAGAGAACATTTTAAGCTTGCTGATGATAAGTCCGAAACTAAAAAGATTCTGGAAGAACACGATATTCCAACCCCGCCCACGTATGCCCTTATCCAATCCATGGGTGAGCTGCAGGAGCAATGGCAAGCAGCTGCCAAACAGAAGGCGGTTGCCATTAAACCAGCCATGGGCAGAGGTGGCGGCGGCATACTGATACTGGAAAAAAACAATGATGGGCTATGGCAGAAACCTTCAGGAAAGCCGGTACCTGAAGAGCATATTCAACGCCACATCGCAAATATTCTGTTTGGTGTGTATTCATTCGGCAGTAATGATAAGGCGATTATTGAATACATGGTTGTGAATCATCCGTTGCTGGCAAGAATTTCTTCAGGCGGTGTACCGGACCTCAGGGTTATTACGTATAAAAATAAAAATATAATGTCCATGCTGCGCGTACCGACAAAAAAATCTGATGGCAGGGCAAATTTGCACCAGGGAGCACTCGGCATCGCTGTGGATTTGGAAAGCGGCACGATTGGCGAAGGTACGTTGAAAGGTACTATTTATCGAGAACATCCCGACTCCTGTACCCAATTCTATGGAGAAACTGTGCCGTTCTGGAACGATATCATGAGTATAACCACTCATGTCTCAGAAGTGTTTCCGTTCAAATATATGGGAACTGATATCGTGCTGGACAGGGATCTGGGTCCGCTGGTGATGGAAATAAACCTTCGTCCCGGGCTGGAGATTCAGAATGTGAACCGTCAAGGCCTCCTGGAAATACTGAAAGAAGAAGATCGATGAAAAAGACCTTTGTTCCTTACACCATCTTGCTCGTGGTGATGATCATTGGTATCTACCAGCTGGATAAACTGGCAGAGGATTTTAGTGAAGAGCCACAACGGATCCGAATTACCCCGGCAACTCAGGCTGAAATCGGGCGGTCTCTCTGGGAGTATGAGTTTGAAGCACAGGAATCTGAGGCGAACTTACCGGCATGGAAAGAAGATTCGCTCTATGTTCTGGCAAAATCCAGTTACGATCAGCAGGATTGGTCGGCAGCTGAGGAATACTTTGCCGCGCTGATACAGCAATATCCCAATCAGCCGATTTTAAGAAACTATCTTGGATTGACATATTATCAGATGAAGCAGTATGAGCAAGCAGCTGACGTATTTCAAAATACAATAGAGCAGTTTTCAGCATATGCGGCTGCATATATTAATCTTGGCATTGTAAGGACGAAACAGCATAAGTTCACACGGGCAGAACAAGCCTATCGCACAGCGATTGAAGTTCAAGAGGGCAATCCTAAGCCGTATCTGAATCTTGGTATTTTATTTACACGGCAGGAGAAGTGGTTTGACGCTGTTCCGTACCTGGAACAGAGTATTGAGCTCTCAAGTGGGGATTTGAAAGCGCGAGCACACTACTACATGGGTTTATCCAGGATTTCCGTTGGAGATACTTCGCTGGCAAGAGAACATTTCGATGAATCTATTCTGCTGAGCCCGGATTGCCTGTTATCGAGGGTGCAGCTGGGTCTGCTGGAAGAGAATATCCACAAGAAAAAGAAATACCTGCGGGAGATACTCCGATTACATCCAAACTACGCACCGGCGTATTATTATCTTGCTATGCTCAACTCCTCGGAGAATAATCTCCAGGATGCCGAAGAAAATCTGTTCAAAGCCATTAAAGCCAATCCAACGGATCTGGATATGCACGCACAGCTCGGTGAACTATACCTTGAAACAAATCGGATTGATAAAGCGGAGCAGATCTTTGCCGATATGGCAGAGGGCAATGTTCTGCTACCGCAGAATTACTTTTATCTGGCGAAAGTGGAGTCCGAGCGGGGAAATCTTGAAGAAGCCATTAACTTGTATGAACAGGCTATTCAGGGCGCGGACAGTTATTATCCTGAAGCCCTGCTGAATAAAGGCCTTCTCCTGCAGAATCTTGGCCGGGGTGATGCGGCAATCCAGGCCTATCAAAGTGCCATAGAACTGCGTCCGGATTACACCGAGGCGTTTTATAATCTGGCATTACTGTTCCACCGGGATGATCAGTATGAAAAGGCGCTGCAAAACTATCGGGCAGCATTGCGTATTGATGAATCTTTTGCGAAAGCTTGGTATAATGCCGGAGTGGTCTTCAAAAATATTAATCAACTCGATTCTGCCATGGTATATTTTCAAACCGCAATAGAGTCCAGACCGGATTACGTGAAGGCATTACTCAATTTGGGCGTCATTTACAGTGACTTGAAACAATACGAGCGTGCCATCAATACGTATCAGCGATTGCTTGAACAGTACCCGAGCTATGCGCCTGCCCTGTTTAACCTGGGATTATCCTACCGCAAAAGCGGTCAGAATCGTCGGGCTATCCATGCATATGAGCGTCTGCTGGAAGATGATCCGGAAAATGCCGCTGCCAGAAAGAATCTGGGTGTTCTCTACGGGGAAGCAGGGGAGGATCGGCTGGCAATCCAGCTGTATGAAGACGGTCTGGATATCAGGCCCTATGATCCGGAGATCCGATTCAATCTGGCTTTAAGATATAAGGATGCTGAAGAGTATTTGGATGCTATGACACAGTTAAACAAAGCTATCCAGCTGGACCCTGATTATTCAAGGGCTTACCAGCAGCTCCTGGAACTTGCAAACGAGCAGGGTACCGAACAGGATCAGCTGACTGCGTTGGCTCTCTACTATGACCATTTTGGTACTGAGGCAGAACTGGCCTATGAACTGGGCAGGGAATGGCACCGTGAAGATGAACGTGATCGGGCAATCGAATGGTATCAGAAAGCTATCGCACTGGGCAAAGATGATGACTGGAGTCATTACTGGATGGGCAAGGCGCACCACGAAACAGGTGAAATCGATAATGCCATCGCCGCATACGAGCAAACCCTTGACAGAGATGCAGATCACAAATTTGCTCATCTGCGGCTGGGAGAGATATATCAGCAGGCAAGTGCCTTTTCACAGGCAATTTTCCATTACAACCGGGTTATGGAAATAGATCCCGAATATCACAGAAATGGTGATATCAGCAAAAAAATCGAAAATATGAGAACTCAGGAAATTCAATAATGAAATCACTGCAAATAGTAATCGCCGGTCTGCTGTTGTTTGTTGCAGCGCCGGCCTTTGCACAACTGGAGTATGAAATTTCCACATTTTACCAGGCCGGATACGAGAATAATATTTTTCACAGCCCGACATCGTATATTGACAGAGACGGAACAGTTTTTAATGAAGATGCGCTGGTCCAATCCGATGTACTCAATGAATTCGGCTGGGATGCTGAGTTAGAACGTGAATTGAATGATAAGCATCGGTTCAGACTGGAAAACTCTGGCTGGCTCAGACGATATTCCACGGTGAAAAGTGCAAAGCAGGCAGTCTTTGATCTTGAACTGAAATATGATTTTGACCTGAATCGCAGGATTGATCTGGGCGGCGAGATCTGGGGATCCAATTCCAACAAACTGGGTACCAATGTGCTGGGAGAAGAATTAACCCTGACATTTGCCTACAAAGAAATCGGAACAGAAGGCTATTTTGAATCTGAGCTCTGGGACGATGCCTTTGGCATAATTGAAATGGGCTGGCGCTATCGGAATTATCAATCGGATCCCGGGGTGGAATCTCTCACATATTCCGAAGCCTCGGTGCTTGCTGAATTCATTCAAGAGTTCGGCTCCCGGGACAGGGAGCAGTACATCGCCCTGGAGGTGGAATTTGAAGATAAGCCGTACCGGGAGCGAACATCAAATGATTCCACCGGTTATTTCGGGGACCCAACCTATCCCAGTCGTCACTGGCAGTATCTCTCGGGGCAGATCAGCTATGGACTCGAAATTAATAATAGGTGGAAGTTCGAACCGTTTTTCGAGCTGACACACCGTGCGGATCTTTTCCAGAGTTATTACGATTACAGAAAGACAGAATACGGAATTAAGATCACCCGGGATACCGGTCGTCTGGATGTAGTTGGCGGTGTGTATTATCAGGACCGATTGTATCTTGTTCGAACAGCTCCGCAGGAGACCGGTGTGGATCCACTTTTGAACTACCGGTATTTTAGGTTTGCCTTTGACCTGGAGTACGAGCTCCTTGATAATCTTATTATTATGGGAGAGTATAGCACCAAACTGCGCCGGACGAATGTCACAGTTGAGACGATGAGAACCCGCCGCTCGTACGATTACTTTGATTTTACTCTTGGTCTTGAATACGGAATAGAAGGACTATTCGGCAGATAATTTTAGTGACAGCCCTATACTTTTTAAAAGGATCGTCTCAGGACGGTCCTTTTTTTATTATCCAGGATTATCCCTTTTCAATTTTCCAGTAATTAGAAAATCGTCCGGTATTATTTCTGAGAATGATAAATAATATCATGTTAACGTACACAGTGCCTTTAAGAGTATCCACAAGTAACTGTAAATATTAGATATATTTATTTTATACAAGCTGATAATTTAAATGGAATAAGTTTTGCTATCTCAATACCAATACTCCAAGTCATTGCGGAAAATCTTCTCAAGGACAGCATATTGAGTGAAAAAATGCAGCCAAAAAAACTATTTATTGCCGTGGAAAACGTGCTCTATGGCGTGATAGCAATCCTTCTTAATATCCGATTTTTATTATTTACAAGGAAATAAAGACGTTCCTCCGCTATCCAATGTTTGTAGATCAGGAGCACGTACAGTGGCTCATTGAAACACTTTACACTGTTCGGGTCTCTTTTGAAGAACATATTCTGACGCCGTAAACATTTCTGTTTGTGGCTATGATAGCCGCAGTCAGGAGAATACTGATCATAAGTGTTGAAATAGCCTGTCTATCCGAACAGTTTGAACATCTAATTATAGAACCCGGAGTCCTGGGCGGACTCATACTCATTTTTGTTATTTAACTCATTCTCCTCCGCAAGCAAGAAGTGGCTACAACCTAAGTTGCCAACTTGAGGAGTTAGTATATGAATCCATCAAATCTGATACCTTCAGCGGAGACTATCCCTGCGCAGGCATGGGTGTTTAGCAGCCTGGAACTGTTGACCTTCATGCTGCACATTTTGGTGATCAATGTGATACTTGGCGGGACGTTTATTCTGCTCTACTCCCGGCTGTGCAGGGAAGGCGATTCCATCGAGAGCAGTCTTCACGGGCCCACCGCACCAAAAATCCCAACGGCTTTCGCTCTGGGAACTACCAAATATTGTCGGCGGAATCTTCCTCTGGCCCACAGATCTGAAAGGATGTCGCGAAGACAGCAGCCAGATACACGACTATGTTAAGAAACACACCTGGTTTTTCCTGCTGCTCACCATGGTTTTTGGCGCCGTCACCGGCGTTGGGATCTGCTATATTATTGCGCCGGGCAATCCGGTGGCAACCAGCATGCTTATTCATAGCTTGGTCTTCGGCTGGACTATCGAATGGGTTTTTTTTCGTCGCCGAAATTATTGTACTGCTGGTGTACTATTACAAGTTTGACAGCCTGGGAAGACAGAATCGTCTTCGAATCACATTTCTCTATTTCGCGTTTGCCTGTATGAGTTTGTTCATCATTAACGGAATTCTGTCATTCATGCTGACCCCCGGCGCCTGGCTGGAAAACGGTCAATTCTGGAGCGGCTTTTTCAATCCAACATTCTTCCCGTCAATGCTGTTCAGAACTGCCATGGCAGTGATTATCTCCGGATTGTTCGGTCTGGCAAGGACTGTGTTCCTGAAAGACAGTGCATTCTGTACCACCATGCTCCGGTACTGCAGCAAGTGGCTTTACTATCCGCTGGCGGCAATTGTAGCGTTCGGTGCGTGGTATTATTCTGCCATTCCGGTGGAGACCAGGATGACCAATTTCCTGCTGAATCCGCAGACTGGCCTGTTTCAATGGGTATTTATTGCAGCAACAGTGCTCATATTTCTGTTGGGCGTGTTTATGACGCTGCAATCCAATCTTGCGGTGCAGTGGGTCGCCACATTTACCCCTTTGCCGCCGTCCGCGTTTTCGGCGGACCGGTCAGCTGGAAAATGAACGGCCAGGAGGTGATCGGTCCCGATGTACATCATTATCAAGCGGCGGTGGGCGGAAGTGTACAAATCGAGCCCATCGGGGTTTATGTGCAATGGGTGGGTCTGGGCGAGCGGGGATTGAGCGCTGGCCTGAGCCTGCTCTGGTAAATCAGACGACTTACTGAGCCTTTCCTGTAAGAGCTATTTGATAAGGGATAAATCGATCTCTTTGTTGATCGTGTCATCATTTGTATTGCGATGGTTGTGGCCAATGATTAATTTGGCCCTGCATTGCATTGACAAAATCCATAAATTTAAGCATAACGTAAGCCATGATCCGGGAGGTAGGCTATGCATACACAAACCGGCCTGAAAATTCTGCTCATTGGTCTACTGTTTTGGGCCTGTAATGTGTTTGAACCGCAGCCGGAAGAACAAGAGGCCATAGAAGGGTCACTTTTCTTTACGGTGATCTGTGACAGCACGGGAATGATAAAAGACCACACCGGCTATTTACTGCATATGCAAACGGAAAAAATTTACAATTGCTTCAATTATCAGATCGAATCCTTCAACTTCATTACCACCAACACCATACACATGGATATCCAGGGTATCCACCGACCGAACACCTGTGCCACTGCCTTTGGTCCGGCCAAACTGAATTATTCCCTGCCTGTCGGCGAAGGCGATTACGAGCTGGATATAAGTTATAAAGATAAAAGAGACCGGTACGAACTGATCTTCGAGCCGGATTCTATTCGGGTGAGGTCATTACACAGTCAGTTTACGCAGTACAATCCAGCCATCCTCAACAGATAGTGGGTATGGTTAAGCCTAACAATAGCAAACTGTTTTGGCTATTTTGTATGACAGCGATGATCAAAACCATGCCTATCCGGGTTGCCCACCATCGTCCGTAAAGGCTTTGATCAACCGTTTTCCCCGCATAAACGGGCCATGTGCAATAAATGAAAACGCAGTACATCCTGCTCCCGCTTGGAAAACATTTGCTCTTCGATACGGGCGATACGCTGGATATCATTCAGGATACGCAGCAGATCGATGGGTACCAGCTCATCGGTATGCGGCAAACGTCCCACATATTCGGCTGCAGCCTGCAGGAAACGGATCATGGAATCATCCTCGCTGATGCTTAAGGTGCGTTTAATATTCCGGCGCAAGCGACTAATTTTGGGTGAAATGTTAGGGGATCGGATATCTGCCGGGGATTTCTCCTGGGCCCGGTTGAGCATCTGCAGGGCCTGGGCCAGTTCCACAAAATGCCGCACCTGATCTTTGATGGTCGTTCCCATCACGGTCCAGATCTTTTCACGCAGAGATTGAATGGTGGCCGGTTGCCTGATGAGAGCGGTTAGTTGTTCGCGCCATTCCCTGTCGATTTTACCATCCAGGGAATCCAAAACCAGGTGGGAATCGGTGTTTAACAGATCGTTTTGCAGCAATACGGCCAGATCGGGCCGCAGGGTGGGCAGCAATTGCGGTTTAAAGTCTTTTCCGTCGAAAAAATCACTCGTGGCCAAACCGTGCCGGCGCAGCAATTCCTGTTGCAGCAGAGGGATGAACCGGTCGGCGGCCTGCATATCCTCATTTAAAATGGCAAACACGGAATTACCGGCCGGAAAAATGGTTTCCAGGGTTTTAAGAAAATCTCCGTTCCGGTTGGTGTACAGGCGATAGGTGTGCAAGATATCGTAAACGGGTAACTGAGCCAAAATGCGTTCGGTCAGCAACAGCAAACGGTCCTCGGTGGAATCGCCATCGTGTAAAAAGGCCTTCATGGCCAGAAACAGACCGGTGGTGAGTTGATTGATGCCTAAAATCATGGTTTGGGCCCGGTTGTGGCCGATGGCCCGCAGCATACTGCCGTAACGGGATAGCGGCAGGGTGCGGGCGATGCGATCCATGACTTGATGGCCCACATCTTTTGGCCCCTCCCCGCCGGGTCGTACCGTGGGCCGGTCTCTTAACGGGGGAATGGCCCGGGATATAAAATAGGTGTAGATATGAATGCCGAAAATATCATCATCGGTGCCATACAGAATGTGCCGGAAATAACGGGTCACCAATTGGGTAAACGTTTCATAGTAACTGTCGTAGGTGCCGGAGGTTAAAGCCTGCAATTCTTTCATGCCCCGGTCCCTGAATTGCAATCGGGTGTCGGCCAGGGGTTCGCTGGCCTGGATTAAGGCGTTTTCATAGGTTTGTTGCTGTCGGTAAACGTGGTGCAGGACCTGCGCCAGCTCCGTGGACTCAAGGGTGCGTAAGTGTTCAGCCACATTACTTTGAAAAGTACGCAAATCGCCGCCGGCCAGTATACCACGTAGCGGCGAACGGGCATAGGCGGCGCTCTGCCGGGCGGCCGGTTGAACATGCCGGCTTAGACGTTCATAGACTTGATTGCCGGACAGGAAGGCGGCCTGACCGGCCCGGGCATCGAAATATCCGCCCTGGCGCTGCATGGGTTCACCGCTGCCCAGTTTAATGCGTATGTGGTGCAGTACATGGTGCTGGGCCAGCCACTGGATGGCGGCCTGTTTGGCCATGCGGTAGTGCAGCAAACTGGCCGGTTGGCCCACCTGTTGGCTGAGATCGGAGCCAGCAATGAAGACTTCACAAAAATACTGGCCAAACATCTCCGCGGTTGTTTGATGCACCGGTCGGTTATGAGCGGCAAACTGCCACAATTGATCCAAGTAGCGGGGCAGGTTTTGCACAGATGTTTCATCCTCGAATAACGGTATGGCCCAGATTTGCGGCAGAGTATCCGCAGACCCACTGCGCTTAAAGTGTCGTTTTTGGGTGCGGAATTTGCCGCTCAGTGATATCAGGGCGTTGGCATCAGTGGCCATACTGACCTGTAAGGCCAACACCACTCCGGGATTGCCGTAGGCGCCACTTACGGCATTTAATTCTGTAATATTATAAACCGTGGTGTCGATAGCGAAAGGATCACGGTCGGTCAGCAGGCCTTGATGGATCCGCGGGGTCAGGACGAATCGCCTGAGGCGGCTGCGATAAAGGGCTGCCTTGAGAAAGAAGGACGGGTCGTGTAAATGTTTGTGAATAACGGGAATCAGGGGATACAGGGTTTTGCGTAATTTTTTGTTTAATGTAAAATAATACTGCAGGCCCTGTTTTCGTTGCTGGCGTAAGGCAAGCATACGCCGCTCCATGCGGTCGTTGTGCTGATACAAACGGGTTAAGGGATCTTTAAGCAGGCCAAGGCGTGTTGCCCATCGCCGCCATCGACTCTGCGGCACATTCGAAGGCAGCAGCCGGCGGTAGCGTTGCTCCAGTTGATTGGTTAGGTTGGTGATTTTGTTCAGTAGCCGCCAGTACTGCGGAAGACGTTTTTGAAAGACGGCTATTTCCTGAAGCAGTTCGGCTTCGATACCTGCCTGGGGTTCGCGTTCATTTAAATGCGTTAGAATGGTGGAAAGATGTTTGATGTTTTCGATAACAACGGAGGCCACCAACCTATGCCCCTGACCGGATGGGCGTGTACTGCCGTCCCAATCGCCCCAGAATGACAAAAAGGTTTCCTGTGTATTGTTGTATATCCAGCGGCCGGATTCTTCGGCATCGATCAGAGCCGTCAGATCGGTCAGCAATTCCTGGGATTCCTCAGCCGAATTGATGGCCACATTCGTGCCCAGGTACTCGTCGATAAGGGCCCGGGCCAATGCATTGATTTCCCGGTCCGTAATCGGATCGGTATTAAAAAACCGATCGCGTATTTGATGCCATTGGGCATCAACATCCAGGGCCAACATTTGTGTGGGATGTACCGTGCGGTCGTAAAGCCGGTCCCGGAAGCGCTTTTGCCGATGGGATAGATTATCTTTATAGAGTTCACGGGTTAAAATATCGGTCAGGATTTGGCCATTATCGTGGATCGATGCCTGATACATGGTATTGAGCAATCGTTGTCGATCGGTCAACCGCTCAAAAAGTTGATGCAATCGCCGGGGCATATGATCCTCTGCAAAAGATGCAAAATGGTCTTGCGGGTGCAGATTCATGTTATGGTGTTTTACAATTTTGCTGAACAACCGGGTGC
>WJIP01000145.1 GCA_014730185.1 Caldithrix sp.
CATATGACGGGCATACGGTCGCTTACAATCTCACAAATTCTTTAGTCCCCTGGCAAGCCCATCAGAGCCGCCGTGATACCGTACAAATTGACGTCGAGCAGGGCATTTCCGGCCATATCCATCCCCTCATTGCCGATCCGCTCAATGTAACCGGACATACCTATTCCATTGAGTTTTTTGAAGATCAAGCCCGCAATGTACTGAACTGGCGACTGACCGATGAGACCACCGGCGCCGTCAGGTTAGACAGCGTTTTGGTTGACGATGAAGAACAACCTTTCTACCAGGTGGTTGATGGCATCGAGTGGCGGGTGCAGCCGCCGGGCTACGGAATCGATGCCATCGTGCAGGTGGCCGATCACAACGGGCCGCTGCCGGAAAATGCCTGGGACTATAGAGGAAGACCATACGGCGGTAATGCTATTTGGTATAGTATAGGTAGGTGGGAGTCGGCTAATTTTGGATTGATCGGAAATGAAAGCTATTATCCCTTAGACCAGTTATATCAAACCAGTGATGATTCTGTAATGGCCTATCAACCGCATCTGGACCACGACTACGAAATTCGTTTTGAAGGGCCGCAAAGCGGTATATGGATGGCTTGGAAAAACGGTAATCAATGGCAACACATTCCTTTTACCGTTTGGGATATTGGTTCGTCTACCTATGACGATGCCACCGATGACCAACAACTGATCACCGGAGGGTATTTACCCCCGGATTTCAATCATTTTTTTGATTACCATATGCAGGACTTTTATGACAACGATCCGTCGAGCGCCTGGCTTTATGTGCGTTCGCCCATGGATTCGCTGGGCAGCTACGATGCGTTTTACGAGGATGTGACCAGTGGACAATATGATTTACAATGGTGGGATCATTCAAAACCGTTATTCAAACCACTTATCTTTTTGGATTACGATGAACAGGGGATACCGCCATTGGCAGGCAACATTATCCGCATAATCAGCACAAAAAATTTTCGCGCCGGAGACCGGTATACCATTGAAGCTCCGCAACCTGAGCAGGACGTTATTTACAATTTCCCGCAGGATTACCGGTTGAAACAAAATTATCCCAATCCGTTCAATGCCTCCACCCGCATTGAGTTTGAAATCCCGGATTACGGTCAGGTGACCATTACCATATTCGATGTATTGGGACGCAAGGTACGCCGCCTGGAACAGGGTTACTACGATAGGGGCTGGCATTCGGTAACCTGGGACGGCCGCAGCGATTCCGGGATAGCGGTCAGCTCCGGGGTGTATTTTTATGTTTTGCAGGCCAAAGGCCATTTTTCCACCCGCAAGATGGTGGTGGTGCGCTGATTGCAGACCATGTATTTGATGCATGTAAATTCAGGCATGACACGAACCCTTCCGGGGTAAAGGCATCTTTGATTTAATACCAACCTTTCATAAATTGACCGTATGATGATAAAGCAATGGCTTGTACTGTTGAGTGCGCAACTTCTATTCATCGGTGGGCTGACGGCGCAGCAGAATACCCAACCGGTGGTGCGCCAAATCCGGGTGGACGCTCAGCTGCGTGCCATGAACAATACAACCTTCCCCTTTTTGCAGCCCTTAAAAAACAAGCCGTTTAACCGGCAACGGTTAGAGACAGCACTGCAACAACTGCAAAATTACTGGCACGAGCGGGGTTACCTGTTCGTACAAATCGATGAAGGCCGTTTGCAGTTTGCCCAGGATTCATCGGTGATCGATATTATTATTGAGGGACGCCGCGGCCGGCAAGTGATCATCGGTCGGATCACCATCCAAAGCGATTCTTTGCAAGCGCAGCAGTACAGGCGATTATTAACCGTCGGTCAAGAGGATGTGTATAATCGGCAACGCATTGAGTCGGATTTGCAGCAGATGCTGCAGCGGGCCGCCGAGAACGGTTATCCACTGGCCCGGGCGGCCGTTGATGAAATCCGTTTCCAAAAACAAGGTGATGAGTTAGCGGCGCAAATCAAGATTTCCGTGCACGAAGGCCGCCGTATTTATATTAAGGATATCATTATCGAAGGTAATGATTATACCAAAGATCACGTTATTTTACGGGCCGTAAATCTGCAAAAAGGACAACAGTTCCGCTTGAACGAAATCCGGCAAATTCCCCGTAAATTAAATCGCCTGGGGATATTCAAAGCAGTGCGGCAGCCAACCATCGTTTTGTCCGAAGCACCGGACAGTATTTTTGTACGCCTTGAAGTGCAGGAAGGCAACGCCACCACCTTTGACGGCGTAGTAGGGTACGTCCCGCAACGCAAAGGCCGGTTCAACACCGGTGGCTATTTTACGGGATTGATCGATATCGCTTTAAACAATTTGTTCGGAACGGCCCGCCACTTCCGGATGCACTGGCAAAAGCCGGATCAGTTTTCCGAAGATTTTCATATCGCCTACACCGAACCCTGGGTGCTGGGCTACCCCGTGGATGCCGGTCTGCGTCTGGACCGCACCGTCAGGGACACCACATTCATCGAGTGGCAGACCCAATTCAACACCCGCATTCGTCTGTGGCGCGATCTGTCCATACTGGGATCGGTACAGCGGCGGGTGGTGATACCCGATTCCCTGGCCAGCCGTCAGCAGGGGCTGCTGCAAAGCAATACTATCGATCTGCAAATCGGTTTGGAATACGACACCCGGGATTATCCGCCCAATCCCCGGGAGGGCATCTATTACAACAGCAGTTACAGTTACGGCTTCAAAGAAATCACCGGTCCTTCTTATCTCATCAAACAGGATAGTTTGCAAACCGATGTTTTATTGCAGACCATACATCTGCAATTCAACTTTTATCAGCATTTATGGGCCAATCAGGTACTGGCTGTCGGCATTAACGGTAAACAGATCAAAGGCGATCTGCTGCAGGTCAGCGATTATTTCTGGTTCGGCGGCAGTCGTTCATTGCGCGGATACCGCGAAGACCAGTTCCAGGGCAAGGACGTGGTGTGGGCCAATGTGGAATACGGCTTTATTTTGAATCGCGATTCCCGGGCCTTCCTGTTCAATGACTGGGGATATTATCGCTTACCCCTTGATGACGGAGAAAAATCGGAAACCTTAACGGGTTACGGATTCGGCATCCGTTTTCAAACCGCCGTCGGCATCCTGGGCGTGGATTACGGGCTGGCCCGGGGCGACAGCTTCGGCCAGGGCAAGATCCATTTCGGCATCATCAGCCGGTTTTAAGCGTAAAAGTACCCGCAAAACCATTCGTGTATATTCTGCAATAGGGTTGCTTTTTGCATTTATATGATGTACATTTTGATAAATTATGTACATAGTAATCGAAAAAATATTATGAAAACAACCACATTCACCGAACTGCGCCGGCAGTCCAAAAAATATTTCGATTTGGTTGAGCAGGGTGAAACAATCGGCGTTACCCGTCATGGCAGCATGATCGCTAAAATTGTTCCGGCGGACCGGGCAATCAACGCAACCTGGAAGAAGCCTGCCTTACGTCTGCATATCCCCGGCGCGGTGTTGAGTAAAATGATTGCCAATGAACGCGATGAAGAAACAGGATGAATTTGTTTTTTGACTCCTCGGCGTGGGCTAAACGCTACATTGAAGAAAGCGGCAGCGACCGGGTGGAGGATTTTTGCCGGCAAGCGCATAGCGTATCACTGAGCATATTATGTGTGCCTGAAGTTATTTCGGCTTTTGCCCGTTTAAAGCGGCAAAACATGATTACCCGGGCCCAGTTTGATCAGGCAAAAAAGGCATTATTCAAAGAGATTGAGGATATTCGGTTGATCAATATAACCCCGGACGTAATAAGCCATTCGGTTACGCTACTGCAACGATACCACTTACGTACGTTAGATGCGTTACACCTGGCATGCGCCGCCGAAAGTAACATGGATCATTTTATAACTTCGGATATCAGACAAAAAGAGGCGGCCACACAATACGGATTCGATGTGATATGGGTATAATTCATTCAATAATTCATCGATATTTGATTCTACCGATTATACAATGACTCCCGTACTTCATTGAGCTCTTTTAGAGGAATTCTTATTTGCAAATGACAAAAATTTTACTTAACATTTTAAGTTTATAGGATTTTACTGACATGGTAAATTGAATAAAGATAATGATGAAAGGCCGAAAGGAGAGGTGCGAGAGCGGTCGAATCGGCGCGATTGGAAATCGCGTGCTCGTTTACGCGGGCCGTGGGTTCGAATCCCACCCTCTCCGCTTTTATTTTTGTTTCGAATCCCGCAAATCATTAACCACAAGATCATGACACCA
>WJIP01000146.1 GCA_014730185.1 Caldithrix sp.
ATATTGATAAAACAGAACATAACAATTTAGCGTTTAAAATTTAAAGCTGATATTGACAATGCTGAGACACAGATTTGTGTAAATTTCTATCATGTAATATTGTCAAAAATAATGTTTTAAAGTTAATAAGACTGAAAAGATCATGCAAATAGACCTGTAGAATTTAAATGTTTTAATTCAATTGGAAATCAGACTTTTTGGTATGATTTAAGTGTATAATCTTTTCCGGCTCGTTTTTATGTCATTGGTTAAATCTTCTGAAATGTTCGCAGGACATGAACCAAACAGGCCGGTTATCGGATCTCTTCCCGGGACCGGTTTTATCAAAACTCAACTAAATGTTGGTGTGAAGGAAACCGGGTTTATTACATCGTTAGGTAACTCAATGATGCATAGGACAGGTACGGTAAATGGTTTGGATGATGGCACAGCCAGCCTTCTGCTCTATGGATCGAGCAAAATTCAAAAGCTGGGCCTTAATAAAGCAGGTTTACATCAGCGAATGGATACGGAAAAATTGTTGCTGCGTATCAAACAGGTAAAAGAATAAGCCCAGTTCGTTATACCCAATATAGTATAAATTGAACATAAGCTATTGACATTATACCCATTCAGGTATAAAAATAAACGAAACTTTGATCAACTTTATCAAACAAAGGCGGAAACGGGCCGGACTGATTCAACAGGATTTAGCCGACCAGGCTGATATGGGCCTGCGTTTTGTACGCGATCTGGAACAGGGCAAACAAACCGTGCGCATGGATAAGGTCAATCAGGTGCTCGCCCTGTTTGGGCATCAACTGGCGCCCATGCCCGTGAAGCGAGATAACCAATGAACTGCAGAGGAATACATTCAATCGTTTTAAGAAAGGTTTACCATCCACAACGGAATTTATCGATCAAAGTTTTCTCAGCGGGGACAACAAGGAAAGCTTTAAAGCATTGGTTGGGCAAAGAGCTACACGATTAGGTTTAAACATCTGACCATAACGAACCTTTAATGCAACATTAGGTGTTGGAATAGGCCGGACAAATAATTGTATATCAAAAGTTCTTGATGTTGCCGATCATCTTTGTAAGAGCAGGGTGCAACATACTTGTCCAAAACAGGAGTTTTAAACGAATCCTGGACTAAGACCCGCCCCTATATCCCCTCCCGAGAGGGGATATATTGACTTCCTTTCCCCGGAGGGGTTAAGGGTGGGTAAAAAAAGGTTAAATTCGAGATTAAGCTTTAGAAGATTTAAGTCTCTTAAAAACAATAAATATTTTGCTTGAATTCACTTATTTTGGACAGCATTGAGGGGCAAGTTAAATAGTGCTTGACCGAAAACCAGGATTCATTTGTCATTGCGAGGAGCAAAGCGACGAAGCAATCTTGTTGAAGACAGAATTTGCGCGAGTTTGAAGAGATCGCTTTTCCCTTGGGTGGGATCGCAATGACATAAAAACCAGCGTTTTCGTCCAGACACTAAATAAATATATCTTGACATCTTCCATCAATATACTTACTTTTAAAAGAAAGTATTACAATTTTAGAGTGTTAATATGTTTACAAGTTCGGTCACCCAAAAGGGGCAAGTAACCATTCCCAAGAAAATAAGAAATATTTTGAGCCTGCAAGCGAATGACCAGGTTGCCTTTATAAGGAGGGGCGATCATATCATCATTAAACCATTACGCAGTATCTTTTCATTAAAAGGATTGGTCAAATCGGATAAAGAAATGGATTCCGACCAAATTAGAGATCGGGTTAAAAAAGATATTGCTGCTAAACTTGGCAGAGAATAGAGAATAATGGAAAAGTATTTTATCGATACTAATCTGTTTATTAGATATCTAACCGATGATATCCCTGAACAGGCTCAGAAGGTTGAAAACTTATTCAGGCAGGCATTTGATGGTAAAATCAGACTCATTGTTCATCCCCTGGTTTTTGCGGAAATCGTATGGACGTTAGAATCATTTTATAAATATCCAAAAAAATCGATTGATGAAATTGTTAGTCCGCTTGTTGCCTCAAAAGTATTTGAGGTTATTGAACGAGACATTTTACTCCAGGCTCTCGACTATTATCATACATTAAACATTGATTTTATAGATGCTTATATTGGTTCATGGATGATTGAGAATAATATTGATAATATATTTACATTTAATAGAAAACATTTTAAAAGATTTGAAGAATTAAATTCTGTCAAACCCTGAATGTTATGCAACCAAAATTGCACCAGTCTGCCACATGGTTATAAATTCGTCGCTTGTCCCGATGAGTACTAATCGGCGTCGGTGGTATTTTTTGTTGTTAACTTTGCCGGCTAATCAAATTTTTCGACAAGAGAGTACAGGCATGGGAGATGTAAAATTTGCCGCCATGGCGTGTTTCTTTCCCGGATATAGATTTATCTTACTTGCTTTGTATCGCGGATTTGTGTTAAATCATGGCTTTGAAATTATAATTCATGGCCACAAAGACACCAAGGCACAAAGCTGCGCAAAGACAGGAACTTGGGAAAAGCGAGGTAACAAAGCACAAAAAATGTATTAAAGAATTCCATTTTTTATAACTTTGTGTTTCTTCGTGCCTTGGTGGCAACAATTTATGAATTAAACAGGTTACTAATGTCATCAAAAAATAGAATGGCGCCAATGGCTTTGTTTTTTCCGGTGAAATTCTGGCCGTATTATCATGGGGGCAGCCAATCATTAAGATGTTCTTAGTTCCCGGCAGCTCAAAATATTATTAATTCTCATCCTTATTTATAAATCAGATATTTTTTCCGTATGTTTTCAAACGCCTGCAAATCCTTTTCCCATTGATGCATCAGACTGGATAAATCTTTCCTTTCAGTAATGGCCAGCCGTATGGCGTCCGTGCCGCAGAGCCGGTCAAAATGGGCCTCGCGCCACTTTAACGAATCGGAATAGAGGCGGTGAAGGGTATCAACGATATAAACGCCGGTGCGGAACGGTTGAAAGAGGTTACGGTCGGTCACTTCCACACGGGCGCCGTAACAAACCTGGTCTTCAAATTTAGGATGCGGGGCCATGGAAGGCAGCGACTCCGGCGTGAATTGCTGTTGGATAAAACGTACCCCCGGCCTATTTAAAGCATTAAGAGCATCGGTTAACGTTTCGCTATCGATCCAGGGCGCGCCGAACTGCAGAAACGGTTGTTTTGTGCCCCGCCCCTCCGAAACGTTGATGCCTTCCAACAGGCATAAACCCGGATACACCGTGGCCGTTTGCAGATCAGGCATATTGGGCGACGGACTGATAAAGGACAATCCGGTTTGATCATACCATTCCTGCCTTTTCCATCCTTTTACCGGAACAACGGTTAAATCCATTGGATGATCGGCATCGATCCACTGTTGGCCTTTGAACATTTTGGCCAGTTCGCCCACGGTCATGCCGTGGCGCACGGGTATGGCATATTTGCCCACAAAGGAGGCGAAAGCCGTATCCAGCACAGCGCCCTCTACCTGCACGCCGTTAATGGGATTGGGCCGGTCCAATACGATAAACGGCAGGTTGTGTTCGGATGCGGCTTCCATGCCTAAGGCCATGGTCCAGATATAAGTATAAAAGCGGCTGCCGATATCCTGGATATCAAAAACCAGTACGTCCACATTGTGCAGCATGTCTTTAGTTGGCTTTCTATTCTTGCCGTACAAGCTATATACCGGGATGGTATCGGCAAACGATCCGTCTTGCACATGCCGTCCGGCGGCCATGGCCCCTTTGATGCCGTGTTCCGGGCCAAACAAAGCGGCGATGGTTACCTTATCCATCGCCCGGAACGCGTCCGCAATGAACTGACCGTTTTGATCGTAACCGGTGTGGTTGGTGATAATACCCAGCCGTTGATTTTGAAAAAGATGTTTGTATTCCAACACCCGGTCCAGACCGGTTTGCACTTGGGCATAATTAAAATGAGTCGATGCCAGCATTACAAACAGTAACATAGCTATTCTAAACATGCGTTGATCCTTTTCTTCTAATTGTAATTTGTTTCAGCTATAGTGGATTCCATAGATTTCAATGTTTCACTTCCAATTTGCTTGATCTGTTTCCTGATTTCTTTTAACATTTGTCCAAAATAAGATTTATTGTTTATCTAATATCTGGCAATGGTTAATAAACAGCCTGAGACCCCCCTCTTTCTCTCCCGCCCGGGCGGGAGGAACTTAAAAGGGGGGTCTAAACAAAGGGCTCATTGAGTAATGACCTGAATAAAATGATTAATTTATTAACAACAATCTTGATTTGATAATGTACAGTTAATTTGGACGGCAATGTTTTCTCTTTTCTTTTAACTTATCTCTTTTCCCTTCTACCTTCTATGCCCTCACGGATGATCAAAAATATAAGTTGAATCGCGCACCTGTACATCCGGCGGCAGATGGCCGTTGTTTTCGAAAAAATCGTATCCCTGTTTCAAATTGATCCAGAAGTCCAGCCATGTGCTATCCTGATGATTTGTCAAATGAGCATTGGTCAGCCGAAAAGGAAAGATGTGCACACGAAAAAAAGGCTGGCCATTGCGTAATGCGGCATCGGCCGTGGCGTAAATTTCTTCGATGCCGGCGTCGGTCATGGCGTAACAGCCGATAGACACACAACTGCCGTGCACCATCAGGGCGCCGCCGGTGCGGCCATGTAGCCGATCGTAGCTATTGGGATAACCCAGATTAAACGAAAGATGAAAACGGCTCAGCGGATTCAGCCGATTAGGCGTAACGTAATAAAATCCTTCCGGCGCCTTACCGTCGCCCTGCCTTAATTTGGGTCCCAGCCCCTGCCTGCCATAGGTGCAGATGGTATAGGTTTTGAAATGTTGGAACCGGCTATCCTGTTTCAACCAGATTTCCAGTTGCATTTCCTGTTTAAAGATACGCATAAAAACCGGCGCGCCCCACTGCAGATTTTGTTCAGCCAATGCCCGCTGCAGGGAGGGTCTAACCCGGTTGATGGCCTGCCGGGAACGTTCGCTGGATGGCAGGTCTTGGCCTTGAAGAAAATATGGCAAGATATAAATCAATATTACCCAAAAAACAAAAAACCGTTTGCCTGGTGGTATCATTTTTCACATCCGGTTTTATGATGAAATGTACATTGTTTAGAAATCATGGAATGCATATCCCGATGCGTTGTGTAGAGACGACCCGGCAGGTCGTCTCTACTTAAATGTTGAAGAGAAAAAAGTGCGTGGTCCTTTCCAAAGACTGAGGTATACCACCATTTTCAACACGCAACATTCATCTTGAGCCCTTTTGATGAATCTCCTTCGCCTGTTTCAGAAAATATTCAACCGTTAACAGTTTGTACAAATATTCCATGGAATCGATGGTTTGATTCTCAGGCTTATCATATTCGGCCAGCATCCGGTTCCATGGTTCTTTTTCGATGATGTCCTGCATGGCCAATCGATCGTATTGCAGGCGTTTTCGCACCTCGGGTTGATGGAACATTTGTTGATAAATCGGCAGATAATCCCAGGCTTTTTGCAACTGCGTCTTAACTTTGAAACCCATTTTATTTTTCAGCTTATCCCGCAATTTTTTGGATTGGCTAAAACCGTAACGCATCAGGAAAGGCCCTTTGGTCAGGAAATTTTTGGGCTGCATCGTCAATCCGCCGAAATCGGTTTTTTCCCTGGCCAGAGCGGCATCCAGCTGATATACGACGGCCCGCTGCAGGGCCGATAACTGGAAGCGCCATTGCGGCGGACTGGCGACGCCTATAATCATGTTGCGCCGAAAGAGCAACGGGGATAATAAATCGATCATCATATTGCTGGTATTATTGGCCACCGTACCGAAATTGGCGTAATGGTCGGCATCGAATTTATCCACCTGCAGGGCCACGGGACTGTCTTCCAGGCCCTGAATGGATTGATAGACCATCTGTCGGAAATAATCCATGGCCCCGGATTTTATATCGATTAGTTCGGAAGCAAAAATATCATCGCGGTAGTCTTTGTTCAACGCCCGGTATTTAAGAAATACATCCACATTAAACTGTTTAAGTTCACGGAACAGGTTGAAAACATACATTTCATTCCATAACCCATCCTTGTAATAGCGTCCGTGCACGCCGTTGATTGCCAGATTGGTCCACTGAAGATATTGCTGCCGCATATACAAAATGCGTCCGATCAGATAGCCGGGTTCTTCGGCGTTTCCCAGGATAATGCCCCGTTTGAAAAAGGTCCACGGATCATCGGTGTAATCCCGGTTTAACAGAATATGATGGTGCTCAAAGCCATGCCGTTCACACATTGTTCGCACATTGGGTACTTCCATGTAATCCGTTTTACCGAAGATGGCCGTTGTAAAGGGGATTTTCTGATGGGTAAAAGCCGCCAGTACCTGCCGCGAATCCTGGCCCATGGTAAACTCGATCAGCGGATTGGCGCTCAACTGCTGCGTCAGAAGGGCGGAATCTTTCATGGTTTGCACCAGCTCTTCCGCTGTTTGTTTAAAAGAGGAGGGCCGGTATTGTTCGGGCCACCGCCAGTACCGTTGATGCGATAATTTACCGTCGGCATGCAGGGTGTACAACGCTGCCGGTTGCAGGCGGGATACATCCCTGAGCATGGTTCGGTCAGACAGAATGTAATACCGCCACAGATATTCGTTAAAGGCATGAAGGTCCAGGGTCGGCGTCCGCACCACAGCCGCTAACAATAACAACGGTGTAATCATCAGATAATCATCGGTTAGCGTCATGTAATTGGTCTTAGTACGGATGAAATCGGTAAAAAAACAGAGGCGTTGCTTTTCGGCGTCATAAAGTTTAACAACAAAATGGCCGTCTAAATGGTTGGGCATATCCGCGCCGTACTTTTGATATAGATCACACAACTGCGGGGCCTGCAAGCCGCTG
>WJIP01000147.1 GCA_014730185.1 Caldithrix sp.
AATACAACCTCTACATAATATTAATGATTATAATTCGCCGGTTATTTTTATTTCAATTTGTGCTTATAAGTATCAATCATTTTGGGAATCACTGCAATAGCATCGCCCACGATACCATAGTGGCAAATATCAAAAATAGGCGCTTCGGGATCGCTATTGATGGCAATGATTTTGTTGGCTTCTTCCATGCCGGCCCGATGCTGTATGGCCCCTGAAATGCCTACGGCAATATAAAGTTTGGGTCTGACGGTGACACCAGTCTGGCCTACCTGTCGGTTGGGCTCTATAAACCCGGCATCAACGGCAGCCCGGCTGCCGGCTACCTCTCCACCCAAGGTATCGGCCAACTCATGAATGAGGCCAAAATTATTTTTTGAACCCAACCCATATCCCCCGGCGACGATAATGGGAGCAGCTTTTAGGTTAACTTTATTTTCTTCCTGATGCCGTTCGATAATTTGCACCAACTCATCCGTCTCATCCTTTTCAAAAGGAATTTTTGTTATTTTGCCTTCTGCAGCTTTTTCCAGAGGCGATAATTCCATCACTCCCTCTCGGACGGTAGCCATCTGAATTTTAGTGTCGGGGCTTATAATGGTAGCAATAATATTGCCACCAAATGCAGGTCGTATTTGCAGCAGCAACTGCTTATAATCGTTGCGTAAATACGTCACATCCGAAATTTGCAGATCAGTACAATCAGCGGTTAATCCGCTTTTAGTATGAGAGGCTACCCGTGGGGCCAGGTCCCGACCTATGAAAGTTGCACCAAACAAAACAATTCGAGGTTGATGTTTGTCAACCAGATGGCTAAGAATGCGGCTATACGGTAGCGTATTGTAATTCTTTAGGTCCGGATGATCGGTTAACAGAATCTCTTGGGCTCCGAATTGGAATACCTGTTTAGCTTCTTTATTTATATCAGAGCCAATCAATACCGCTTTCAAAGAACCACGTAGCTGCGCAGCTAATTTGCGACCTTTGCTCAGCAATTCAAAACTAACATCGGCAATTTTGCCCGATCGCTGTTCAATAAAAACCCAAACATCATTATTTGCTATTGGCATAACAGACCTTTATCCTAATATATGATCTTGCATTAATTTATCAATGAGGTGCTCTAATCCTTCTTTGGTAGGTTCAATTTTTTCATGTTCCTGAGCGGCTAAAACTACTGATTCCACTTTATGAACTTTAGTTGGCGAACCTTTCAGACCTAGTCGTGTGTCGTCCACATCCAAATCATCCCTTGTAAGGGTGGGGATGAACAATCCGGTGGACCGGTATTCTTCCTCCAACTGATCGATATACAAAAGAGAATTTTCTTCGGTAAGCTTTTCCAGCTCCAATAACGTCTTGGCATTTTTAAAGGCCATTACTCTTTTAGCCTTGAACGGCCGCGGGGTTGCAGCATCTTTAATAACTGTAATCAGTAGAGGAAACCGGCTGTCCACCAATTCATGACCTCCGTCAATTTTACGTTTAATCCGCACTGTCTTCTTTGTTGCCGAAATGTTTTCTATAGACTCGGCATAGGTCACCTGGGGAATGTTTAGCTTTTCGGCCGTTTGAGGACCCACCTGTGCGGTATCACCGTCGATGGCTTGCCTGCCGGCAAATATAAAATCAAAACCACCTGCCGTTTTTATGGCTTCACTCAGGACATAGGAAGTCGCCAGGGTATCGGCTCCCGCAAATTTACGGTCACTGATGAGGATGGTTTCGTCGGCTCCCATGTACAGACATTCCCTTAATATCCCCGAAGCATTCGGTGGTCCCATAGTCATTGCAGTGACGGTACCACCATACTTATCTTTCATTTGCAAGGCTAATTCCAGTGCAACGCGGTCTTCCGGATTAAATATTGCCGGTAGTTTTGCCCGGTTAATCGTGCCATCCGGTTTCATTACTTCTCCAGAAATGTTCGCTGTATCAGGCACCTGCTTGACCAAGACTAATGAATTAAAGCACATACCACTCCTTTTGTCGATTATGTTTTTGATATAATAATATCACATCTTAAGAATGTACGAAATCCATAATTGGCAGACAAGCGAAACTTGTCATGAACAGAAAGCTATATCAATGCATACCGAACGTAATCATTTGTTTTTTATAGCCTTTTAGAGATTATGTTTAAAATCCGGTCATGTTTCCAAGCGAAAATCCAACGGAACTTTGACAAACTGGACAATTGGGCTGCATTACAAAAAGTGAATAATAAGTTGCCTTTTAATTTCATTATTCACGATGAATTTTAAAACATATTACTTTGGTTATAATAGAAAAATACATTTTAGTGGGAAAAATTTAACAATAATTAACGTGTTAATGTTTATCAAGTTGTTCCTGCAGCGTATTTTTGATATTAGCCGATTGCGCATGCATAATATGCACGTGATCGCATTGATTAAACTTTGCCAGGGCTTTTAAACTTCTGGCCAGACCGGGCATCATCTGTTTGACGCTATGAACATCCGGCTCGAACATTAAATAATTGATGTTTAACATCTTTGTTTTGCGATCAGCTTTTGGATCACAGCGGCCGATGAATTGCCCTTTCCACAAGATAGGCAAAACAAAATAACCGTATTTCCTCTTTTTTGCTGGTAGATAACATTCC
>WJIP01000148.1 GCA_014730185.1 Caldithrix sp.
CATGGATGCTGTGCGTACTTCATTGCGGCTGGGCGCTAAAAATGCCTATATAATTTACCGAAGGTCGGAAAAAGAAATGCCGGCCCGAATTGAAGAAGTAAAACATGCCAAAGAGGAAGGCGTCCAATTTAAAATATTGACAAATCCTGTGGAATTTATTGGTAATGAAGAAGAGTGGTTAACACAGGTGAAATGTATTCAAATGGAATTAGGAGAGCCGGATGATTCAGGCAGAAGACGGCCGATTCCTATTGAGGGTTCCGAATATTTAATTGATATCGATATCGCCGTTATTGCTATAGGTAATGGTTCCAATCCGTTGATAAAACAAACCACACCGGATATAGAAACAGGAAGAAGAGGAACGATTGTTGTAAATGATGATACGATGGAAACCTCCAAAAAAGGTGTGTTTGCCGGCGGAGATATTGTAACCGGAGGAGCAACCGTTATTCTGGCCATGGGCGCCGGTCGCAAAGCGGCCAACGCCATACACGAGTTTGTGATGGACGAACCGAATTGATTCGGCAATTATATTTAAGGGCTTCTGCGGGAGCCCTTTTTTGTTTTAAAAAGATTTCCAACCGGTTTTGCATTGAATTTGCTATATCAGTATATTTTTCCTCAGAGTTCAACCTAACCCCAATAAAAGATTAAGTAAAAAAGGAGAGGCCCATGTTGAAAAAAATAGGTATCATCGGCGGTGGCAATATTGGCGGTGTTTTAGCCCAGGAACTTGCCAAACGCAATTTGGCAAAGCAAATTGCCCTCGTAGATGTAAAAGAGCCTGACCTGGCAAAAGGAAAAATGCTTGATATTTCTGAGGGAATGCCCGTTGTATCGGCTGATACGGTACTGGAAGGGTCCAAATCGTATGAGGTTATTGAAAATGCGGATATGATTATCAATACCGCTGGAGTGCCTCGTAAACCAAAACCGGACGGTTCGCTGCCTTCCCGGGAAGAATTATTATCCACAAACCTTAAAATCACGGATATCGTCAGCGAGAATGTTAAAAAATTCTGTCCTAAAACAATGTTGATTTCAATTGCAAACCCTCTGGATGCTATCGTCTATCGGCTGAATATGCAGTTGAACTTTCCCCGGGAACGGTTGATGGGCATGGCCGGCGTTCTGGATTCCAGTCGTTATCGTTTCTTCATAGCTCAGGCTGCGGGAGTGAGTGTGGAAAATGTGCAGGCGATGGTTTTAGGCGGACACGGAGATAGTATGATCCCCATCCGCTCTGCTTGTCGTATTGCTGGTATGCCGGTGGAAAAATTTGTCGATCCGGATACCCTGGAAGCTCTGGAAAACCGTACGCGTAAGGCCGGAGGGGAAGTAGTCAAATTACTCGGTGTCGGTTCGGCCTTTGTATCCCCGGCATGGAGTGCACTGGAAATGGCCGAGGCTATTATATTTGACAAAAAGAAAATAATGCCGGTTAGCGTCCGTCTTGAAGGTGAATATGGAGTGGAAGGTTTATTTATAGGTGTTCCGGCTCTGTTAGGTGCCAATGGAGTTGAGCGCATTATTGAAATGGATTTGACTGATTCTGAGAAAGAGGCCTTCAAAAAATCGACGGAAGCGGTGCGTAAAACCACTTCCGAAGTGGATGCATTGATTCAATAAAGTTGCATTGCACAAGACAATCCAGCCCGGCAAACCCGGGCTGGTTTTAAACGGTACACAAAACATAAATGAATTTTAGGGAGGCAATATGGCTAAAGTAACATTTTTAGGTCATTCCGCCTGGCTGATCCAGAACGATCAGTATTCCATCATTATTGATCCGTTTTTGGAAGGCAACCCAACGGCAGAAGTAAAGCCTGATGAATTAAATGTGGATTACATTATAGTGACTCATGCCCATGGCGATCATCTGGGCGACGCCATTCCTATGGCCAAAAAGAATAATGCCACCATCATTTCAAATTTTGAAATTGCTAATTACTGCACGGATAAAGGAGCCAACGCTCATCCCATGCATATAGGCGGTGCGCATGAATTTCCATTTGGTAAGGTAAAATTAACGCCGGCCTGGCACGGATCCTCATTTCCAGATGGCAGTTACGGGGGAACACCAGCCGGATGCCTGGTCATGATTGATGGCAGAACCATTTACCACACAGGCGATACTGGCATATTCATGGATATGCAGTTGATTGGTGAGTTGAATCCGGTTGACTTTTATATGGTCAATATTGGCGATAACTTTACCATGGGAATCGATGATGCGGTAAAGTCTGTGGAACTGATCAAACCGCGTATGACATTTCCCATGCATTTTAAAACCATGGATGTTATCGATGTAGATCCAAGTGAATTTGTAAGTAAAGTGAACCAAAAAGGTTATGAAGCAAAAGTCATTGACATCGGGGCTTCGCATACATTTTAACTGTTCCAATGAAGACATTGGTTCATAGCATGCCGGTATCAATTGGACTGCCGCAGGGTTTAAGAACATAAACTGTTTGTATCCTGAGAGATAACATGGGATTTTGTATTCGTTGAAAGGAACTGCTTTGAAAATGAAGGCATTAAGAAACGCTTTATTGAGTCTAACTGTGCTTGTGGTTATATCGGCATGTAACGATAGCTCTAATCAAACAAAAATAACGCCGCAAGCACAGGTGGATTGGGCACAGGGTAAAATTTGGTATCAAATCTTTCCGGAACGGTTCAGAAACGGCCAATCAGCGAACGATCCAACAGTAAACAGTCTGGAAGGGAGTGTCGACTACCCTGGTTGGCGGGTGCATCCATGGACCAGCGACTGGTATAAGATGCAGCCTTGGGAAAAGAGACAATCCGATAAGTTTTATGACGTGGTCTATCATCGCAGATACGGCGGAGATCTTATTGGGGTCATCAAAAAACTGGATTATTTAAAAGAATTAGGGATTGAAGGAATTTATTTTAATCCTCTTTTCGAAGCACGCAGTCTGCATAAGTATGATGGCTCCAGCTTCCACCATATTGATGATAATTTTGGTCCAGATCCACAGGGTGATAAAAGGCGGCTGAGGGAAGCATCAGAAACCGATAAACCGGATACCTGGATATGGACAAGCGCTGACAGTGTTTTTCTTGAACTTATAAAAGAGGCGCATAAACGGAATATCAAAGTTGTGATTGACGGCGTATTTAATCATACCGGCAGGGATTTTTTTGCGTTTCGGGATATATTGGATAAACAGCAACAATCGCCCTACGCCAACTGGTATACAATTAAATCCTGGGACGATCCGAAAACAGAACAAAATGAGTTCGATTATGAAGCCTGGTGGGGATTTAAATCGCTGCCTGAATTAAAGGAGAATGATCAAGGTTTGGTGGATGGACCGAGACAATATGTAATGCATGCTACCCGCCGGTGGCTGGACCCCAACGGTGATGGCGATCCGTCCGATGGAATCGACGGTTGGCGTTTGGATGTGGCAGAAGAAGTGGCCAAGCCCTTCTGGATAGAATGGAATGCCATGGTTAAGACGATTAATCCCAAAGCGATAACCGTAGCTGAAATTTGGAGTGATGCTTCGGAATGGATAGAGGCCGGTTGCTTCGATGGTAGTATGAATTATTTGTGGTCGAAAGCAGCGGTGCGTTATTTTGCGGATCAGCAAAGAGCAAGCAGTACCGGAGAATTTGTTGAAGAATTACGACGTATAAATAATTTATATGGTGAGGAAACGGGACATTTGCTGTGGAATTTGCTGGACTCGCATGATACGGAGCGTATTGCCTCCCGGATTGTCAATCCCGATCGACAATATGATCGAAACGGTTCATTGATCGATAATCCCAATTACAAGATTCGAAAGCCCGAAAAAACCGAACGAGACGTGCAGAAACTGATAACCGTCTTTCAGTTAACCTATCCCGGTGCACCCCTGATTTATTATGGGACAGAAGCTGGAATGTGGGGAGCTGATGACCCTGATGATCGCAAGCCAATGCTTTGGTCGGATATGAGCTATGAACCGGAAGCAACTCATCCATTAAAGGGTTTCAGCAGACCACAAGATGTCAATAAATTTGATCCATCATGGTTCGGTTTTTATAAGAAGATGTTTGAAATCCGCAAGCAAAACCCGGTCTTACAGACCGGGAATTTAAGGATTATTGATGATCTGCTGAATGATGATATATTCATGTTCAGCCGCCAAAGTGAAAATCAGCAGGCCCTTGTTTGTTTTAACAGGGCTGAACAGGAGGCTGATCTTGAGCTACCGTTGTCCGTTTTTACTCAAGAACATTATCGTAATGCGCTGACGGATGAAATGATTGCGATTGACGAAAAAAAACCCTTGTTTAAGTTGCAGGCAAATGGTTTTCTGATGTTAATATCAGAAAAGTGAAACTTTTAAAGCCTTCTACGTAAATTTTAATTAAATTACGTAGAAAAGGATGTCATCATGGAACTTTTAGCAGTTTTATTAATTGCCCTTCTCATATTGGGTCTATTTAAATTGTTAGGATTGTTCTTTCATGCAGGATTTTTTATTATTGCACTGCCGCTGAAAATATTGTTTTCGGTCATCCTGGCGTTACTTGCGCTCACGATTGTTTTACCACTGGGATTACTGGCTGGATTATCTGGTTTGCTGATAATACCAATTGTTTTTATCCTGCCGGTTTTGCCTATATTGTTGATCGCTCTTGGATTGTGGCTCTTATTAAAGCGCAATTAAAATCTCTCTCAAAATGCCGTATGATCATCCTTTGGCTATACGGCATTATTTTTTTTAGCCTTCCCCTTCCATTTCATCCTCTGAGTAATGTTAATCGGTTTTGCCATAAATCGATTAACATTGCATGATAGAGTGTAATCCGTTAAATTTCTGCAATTTTTACAGGTGATCGAGTGTATGTATAATATTGAGGATGCTTATGAGTGAGAGGAAGCCCATCCTGGTTACCGGAGGCGCCGGTTATATCGGGAGCCATGTAGTACATGATCTTTGCGATTTAGGCTATGAAGTTGTCATTCTGGATAATTTTTCATTGGGGCGTCATGAAAATGTTGATGAACGGGCGCGATTAATCGAAGGTGACCTTATGAGCGAGCATGATTTGGAATTGGCATTTAAGGATCAACCAGAGATTGTATTTCATTTTGCTGCCTATAAAGCCGCCGGAGAATCTATGGTGCAGCCGCAAAAATATGCTTACAATAATATCTGTGGTACATTGCGTCTGTTAAATATGATGGTAGACCATAAAGTTAATAAATTTGTTTTTTCTTCTTCGGCTGCAGTTTATGGAGCTCCCCGTTATTTGCCCATTGATGAGGAACACCCTAAAAATCCTGAAAATTACTATGGCTACACCAAGTTGGCGATAGAACAAAATCTTGCCTGGTACAGCCAGATTAAAGGTTTAAACTTCGCAGCATTACGATATTTCAATGCGACAGGTTATGATATTAATGGTCGTATTAAGGGTAAAGAAAAAAATCCGGCCAATCTATCGCCAATCATTATGGAAACGGCCTCCGGTATTCGACAATCCATGCAGGTTTTCGGTGATGATTATGATACAGAGGACGGCACCTGTATCAGAGATTATATACATGTAAACGATTTATCGTCTGCCCATCTGGCAGCTATGGATTATATCCGTAAGAATAAAGAAAATCTGGTCATCAACCTTGGAACCGGCAAAGGCCACACCGTGTTACAGATGATCGAAGCGGCCCGTCGGGTAACCGGTCGTGAAATACCTTATCAGATTACCGACCGTCGTGAAGGGGATCCACCTGAATTGGTAGCGAGCTCCGCCCTTGCTCATCAAAAATTAAATTGGATGGCAAGCCACTCGGATCTTGATTCCATCTTTAAAACGATGAAGGAAGTATATTTGAATCCAGTAAAAAGATAAAACGTTAACATTGGGTCGTGGCTGAAGTATCCTTGGTTAAATTGAGGCTTATCTGAGGGCCTTAATATCATCGGGTGCGGTAAAATGTATCCGTTATTATGCCATCCAATCCATAAGCAAGCGCTAAATTTAATAACGGCTCATCATTTATTGTCCACACATATAATTCTTTTTGTAAATCTCGGGCCATTTTGACCAATCGTTCCGAAATTAACCGGTAATGGGGATGCCAGGCATCGTTTTCTATGAGCCGGTCAATGAGTTTGTGCATATTTGAAAAGTTGCTGAACAGATAACCGGTGCGCATGGACGGTCGCATTTTTTTGATAAAATGCAATAATAATGGATTAAAGGAAGAGATCCAGATCTGATCTTCAATGTTAAAATCTTCAATTAATTGAATGAGCAGACGTGCCAGTTCTTTGTTGGAACGAAACAGATTTTTGGCATCTATATTGATAGGTACCTTCCCTCGGAATTCTTCAAAAAATTCATCAAGAGTACAGATTTGGGCAGGATATTTATAGTTCTTCTTCAGAAATTCCAGTGATTTGATTTCAGCTAACGAGGTTAAGGCGACAGTTTTGGCCTTACCGAAATGTTTTAATAAAAAGTTGTCATGGAATACAATTAATTCCCCCGTACCACAAACGCGTACATCTATTTCCAACGCGGTGGCGCCTTGTTCAAGAGCCAGATGACAGGCTTTAATTGTATTCTCAGGAGCCAGAATGCGCTCACCACGATGGGCGATGATGAGAGGTTTTCGTTGAAGGTCAACTTTCATTTTTACAATCGATAATATGAGACATAAACGAATTTAGGTTTTTAATGCCTTTCAATTTATTAAAACCATGCCAGTTTGATATTTAATCCAATGACAGCTGTAGTTAAAATGACAATCAATACCCAATAAACCAATCGATTGGTCCAGTGGTCGCACAATAGTCGTTGCCCGGTCACCGCATAGGAAACGCCGGACACTAGAATTGTTAAATAACTTAGAATGATCAACACCTCAAAAATTATGTTTTTGATATTAATAATGAAAAAGAAAGCGGTAACAGCCACAACGGTGGTGTTGATTTTACCGAATAAATTGGCCATTACGGCTTCATTGGTTCGTTTTACAGCCAGCCAGCCGA
>WJIP01000010.1 GCA_014730185.1 Caldithrix sp.
GTTCAAATGCACATCGATTCGGATCAAAAAACGGTCACCATAGTTCCGTTAACGTATGGAGTACCCTTTGTTAAGGAAGCATGGCATTTTGTTACAATAGATTATGGTCGGTATCAAATAAAAATACCTCTGGTATGGCGACACTTCACGGTTCACATCAATGCCAATCGTGTGCGCTTTTTACTGAAGAAGAAACGGTTTCAGGTTTCAGTAAAACGGGATCGGATACCGGAGTCGATCCAGATTCACGGTGTGAACGGCCCCGAAGAACAAAGTGATCGTTACCAGCGTTTCTATTTGCCATGTAAAGAGACTTCGGGGGCAGCATGGCATACGGTGCTGGATACATCTTTTCGACGACTGCGATCCGTCGGTCCCCATATTAAAGCTTTGTACATTGCCGGTCTGGGCATGACCAATCATGGTCTGATAGCGGAATCGTTCAATCTCTATCGCGATGAAACAGTCAAATCCAGAACTGTTGCCACCAATGTATTAAGCCCGGATACGATCAATCTTTCACAAAAATCCATCCGGCTGCAGCTAAAGAGCAGACATGTTCCGATCAACACATTAGATTTACCGGCCGGGCAGGGTGTTTTGTATCGCATGCTGAACCAACATCCGTCCAAACTGCGAATCAGGCTTGTATTTTACCTGATTCACACCGAGTCAACAATACGTTCCGCCATTTCACAAGTCATTAACCGGCGATTGGGTTTTACGCCATTTATCCGGCTGGCAGCGGAAATGCAGTTAACTCAGGATCAATATGCCATTATAGTGGGGCCTGTGCCCGATGGCATTATTCACCTGTCTACTGCTTATTTCAAGATTATATCAGTACAAAAACATCCGAATATTAAAATGCTTAATATTCGGGAAAACCAGATTGAAACATTGTTTAATAATCAATTTACAGCGGCAGCTTTTTAAGCGATCCGCTGGGATAGGCATTCAAGTCGTATAATATTATGGCATTAAAAAAACAAGCCTGTAAAAATCATCCGGACCGGCAAACGGCCCGGCGCTGCTATTATTGTAAAGATTATATCTGTACGGAGTGCCAGTCCCATCGGGAACACCATCTGTTTTGCGGATATTGGTGTTTCTGGCGCTGGAAATGGCAGCAATGGCAGCAGAGCATACCGCTATCACGGGAAGGACGCATACTGGCTGCTATTTTTCTGGGGCTGCAGATCGTCACCTGGATATTGATGTGGCTGACAATGCCGCCGACGGAACAGGAGTTATCCGAACAGCCCCCAAAAACAGGGATTGCCCAACAAGATAGCATACCAACTACCCAACCGGTGCCTCCGGTTACTATCGATACGGTGCGTTATGGTGTTACCCATGGTTTACAAATCCATATGGATTTAGCACCGTATCAGGCTTTGATGCTCATCCGGGATCAGTCCGAAACCAGAATCATCCAAACTTCGGACCAACCGGAAGTCTTTTCGGATGTATATCTGCAACAGGGGCTCAATCATTTTGTTTTGCGCAAAATGGATAACCGGGGCAGAACAGCACTGGTTGATTCATTTACCATCCGTTTCGATTCACCACGACTGCGCTATTTAAGCCGACCGATTACTGCCGTACAGACCGACAGTAAATGGGTGGCCCTGACGTTTGATGGCGGCTGGCAGGATAACGGCACGGAACAGATCCTTGATATTCTGCAAAACGATTCAGTACGTAGCACTCTTTTTCTAACCGGTATGTTTATGAAAAGCTATCCGCAGCTGGTCCAACGGATGGTGGCCGCCGGTCATGAAATCGGTAACCATACCTATTCGCATCCGCATCTGACCCAGTGGGCGGCCAATGCGACTCATAAAAAACGACAGCATGTAAACCGGGATTTACTCCATGGGGAATTAAAACGCAATGACAGCTTGTTCCAATCGATTGCCGGTCGTACGATGGCCCCTGTGTGGCGGGCCCCTTACGGCGAGTATAACAGCGAAATTTTAAAATGGGCGGCGGAAACAGGCTTTAAACACGTAGGCTGGTCGGAAAACTGCGATACGTTTGACTGGGTGGCCGATACCTCATCCCCTATTTATCTGACCAATCGGCAAATCTTCGAACGCTTGCTGACCCTTGAAAAAGAACGGGGATTGCGGGGCAAAATCATATTAATGCATCTGGGTAGTGAACGGCAAGCGGATTTTCCTTACAACCGTCTGCCGGCTTTTATCGATTCGCTTAAAGCCCGGGGTTATCTATTGGTCACTGTAACACAAATGCTAAACGGGAGACCTTAGTAATGCGAAAATTTATGGTTGTTTTCATTTTAATGGCTGCTTTTTACGCAGCCACCATTCTGCAGGCGGCAGATGATAAACCCTATGTTATTGTGGTATCGTTTGATGGTTTTCGCTGGGATTATACAGACCGAGGACTGACACCGAACCTGGATCGATTGATGGACCGCGGCGTAAAAGCCCAATCCTTTGAACCCGTGTTCCCGTCCAAGACTTTTCCCAATCATTACTCCATCGTCACCGGCTTGTATACGCCCAATCACGGATTGATCAGCAACCATTTTCGCAATCCCTATACCGGTGAGGAATATCGTCTGGGGGATACGGTTTCCGTGCGGCAAGCCAAATGGTACCGGGGAGAGACCATCTGGGTGACAGCCCAGCGTCAAGGTGTGAAGACGGCCAGCTTTTTCTGGCCCGGTTCGGAAACCGAACCCGGGTACACACATCCCACCTACTTTAAATATTATGATGGCAGCATCCCGCATAAGGAAAGGGTGGATGGGGTGATCGAATGGCTATCCTTACCGGAGGAGCAGCGCCCGCAGCTGATATTCCTTTATTTCAGCGATACCGATACCCAGGGCCATCGACATGGGCCGGATTCGCCGCAGCTTAATGCAGCGATTAAGCTGGTGGACCGGCAGCTGGGCTATTTACAGCAGCGCCTGCAGGAAATTGGTATGGCCGAACAGGTCAATACCATTGTTTTATCGGATCATGGCATGTCATCTGTAACCCCGGAGCGGTTAATCCGCATTGATCGGTTCGTCGATCTCTCCCGGGTGACCATCGATGACGGAGGACCGTTTATGCGTCTCTCGGTGAAAGACCCGTATAAGAAGGATGATGTCCTTGAAGCCCTGCAGAAACAGGCCGAACACTTTCGGGTGTATCGAAAGACGGATATTCCAAATCACTGGCATTACCGCAATTCGCCGTTTATCGGGGATTTGCTGCTGGTGGCCGATGTGGGATGGAGCCTGGTGAAAGATGCCGCGGAAGCGAAGCGTCTGCAAAAACCTGGTACGCGGGGCAATCATGGTTACGACAATCATGCTCTGGATATGCACGGTATATTTGTGGCCGCCGGCCCGGCCTTTAAGGAGGGCTACCGCACCGGTACGTTGCACAATATCGATGTCTACCCGTTGCTGGTGGATATTCTGGGTTTAACCCCCAATCCCATGATAGACGGTAAAGCCGAGCGGATTCGATTTATTCTGAAGTAGAATTTCACTCTGCATCATGACGGCGGAATCAGCAAAAACCATACGTTTTTTCAGTAAATCGGATATTAACGGAGACTCCTTCTTAGCTGCTTTCTCCAAAAGAACCGTTTGAAATCCGTCTATCCAAAAGTATATACTCTCTCATCATCCACAATTTTTAAACCACTGGTGGAAATCATGAGTTTACATTGTTTCTGAAGGGATATAGATTATTACAAAAACTGCCTGAACGCCCACATCAGGCTTGGTATAAACCAAAATAAATTTGAAGCAAACGAACAACTTTGTTAGGATTGTGTTAAGATATGGTTAGATTCATAAATAAAAAATACCAGTTCTGGAGCACCTATGAAAAAGATCGGGTTGATTATCGAAGCTTTCTTACTTTTAGCGGTTGTAACGATAATGAGCGCACAACCAGCCAATCCAATTCCTTTTGAAAGCCAGGCCTCACCCCTATCCATCGATATGCAATGGTTTTTGTTTTACCAGAATGGTGAACGCGATGAGCAGGCTTTCAATGAATTCGCCCTTAAACGTGGTTATGTTAACATCAAGAAAACCATTAATCCCACTTTCTCCGGGCGTATTACCACGGATATTACAGTGGACCGCGAAGGGGACGGCGAGGGTGATGTGGAAATGCGCCTTAAATATCTGTACCTGAAAACAGCTCTGCCGGAATTCGAATGGCTGAATGATCCCCATATTGAAGTGGGCCTGGTACACCGGCCGTGGCTGGATTTCGAACAGCATATCAATCGATACCGGGTGCAGGGAACCATGTTTCTGGAACGCATCGGGGTGATTAACTCCGGCGATTTCGGAATGGTATTATTAGCCAACATCGGCGGCGAAGTAGATGAAGAGTATCAAAAGACAGTAAACTCCAGTTTTGCCGGTAAATACGGCAGCATGGCCTTTGGCATATTTAACGGCGGCGGTTACCACGCTCTGGAAAAAAACGCCAACAAAACCGTAGAAGGCCGGCTGACTCTGCGGCCGTTACCCGAAAAATTGCCCGGTTTACAGGTCACCGGTCACGGAGCTGTGGGCAAAGGTAATACTGCCGCTGCTCCCGACTGGCGTTACGGTTCGGCTTATCTATCCTATGAAAATCCTGCGGTGATTGTAACGGGTGAATTCTATCGTGGACTGGGTAATTACAAGGGAACGGCATTGAAAGATGCCCTGACCGTAAAAGCTCTGCCGCAATCCGGCTATTCCCTGTTCGGGGAATGGAAAGAATTGATGGACGGACGCATCAGTATCATCGTTCGTTACGACCATGTGACCCGCCAATACACCATCAGCGACCGAAGTACCAATCGCATGATAACGGGATTGGCATACCACTTTATCCGGGGCAGCAAGATTGTGCTGGATTACGACGTTATTCGGTATGACGAGTCGGGCCGGGCTGACGATCATGTATTGGAGGCGGCTATTGAGCTGAAGTATTGATGGGAAGCGATTAGTATGACAGTATTGCATTCATTCGTTCACAGTTGTTCACATTGGTCGCGATGCAACCTTTGCATTGTTTGCATGCGATAAAACCATTAACTTATAACAGCGATGATCGCAAATGAGGATAAAGCGTGCTGCAATCCATCCGAAAAAAACTCAGTCATCAAAAACATTTGCAAAGCCGGAGGAAAGCTTCTCCTTTCCGTCAATCGGCTATTGAACGTTTTTTTAAATATCCGCCGCGTTCGCTGTCAGCCGGTTTTGCCCTTGTAATCGTACTGGGGACTTTTTTGTTATCCCTGCCGCAGGCCAGTGACGGCATCAACCGGATATCCATCATTGACGCCCTGTTTACAGCCACATCGGCGACCTGCGTTACCGGCCTGATTGTGGTGGATACCGGAACAGCCTTTTCCACGTTCGGACAGATCATTATCCTGATTTTAATTCAACTGGGTGGTCTGGGCATTATGACCTTTTCCACCTTTTTCGTATTCCTGGTCTCCGGCAAACTCAGTCTGTCTGATAGAGAAATTTTGATCGATACCATGAGCCAGAATCCTACGGCGGAATTAACCGGATTGCTTAAAATTGTTTTTATGTTCACACTGGCCATAGAGGCGATAGGGTTCGGTTTGTTGACTCTTGGATTTTCAGCTTACTTTCCTTGGGGTGAGGCCATTTATCAGGGATTATTTCATTCTGTATCAGCTTTCTGTAACGCCGGTTTTTCCCTGTTTTCCGATAGTATGATGGGTTTCAGTAACAATGTGCTCATAAACGGTGCTGTCATGGTTTTAATTGTATTGGGCGGATTGGGATTCATCGTAATTCTGGATGTATACAATAATCGTAAATTTTTGATTGGTAAAAAAGGGAAGCGCTTGCGTTTCCATACCCGACTGGTTATGATAAGCACACTGAGCCTTATTCTGTTTGGAGCCTTGGGATTTATGATCCTGGAATACAGCAATGCGCTCAACAATATGTCCTTTTTTGGCAAGATTATGGTATCTTTTTTTCAATCCATAACCACTCGTACGGCCGGATTTAATTCCGTCTCTGTAAACACCATGACCAATGTCACGTTATTCTTATTTATTATTTTGATGTTTATCGGAGCTTCTCCCGGTTCCTGCGGAGGGGGTATTAAAACCACTACATTCGTGGTTCTGCTGGCCAGCATTTACAATCGGCTGAGTATGCGAGAGGACGTCACCCTGATGTATCGCCGGATTCCTTCAGCTACGTTTTCCAGGAGCATCTCTATTATTTTCTTTTCCATGATCATTATCATTCTGTTTACAGTGGTTTTATTGATTTTCGAGGTACCGTTGCTACCGCACACCCAAACCCGCGGGCGGTTTCTCGAGGTTTTATTTGAAGTGGTTTCTGCGTTCGGGACGGTCGGTTTATCCACCGGAATAACAGGCACTCTTACGGATACAGGAAAAATATTGATAACTATTCTAATGTTTTTGGGCAGGTTGGGACCATTGACTATCGCTGTAGCCATCGGCGGAAAGATGGTGTCTCCCCATTATAAATATATGCAGGAAGATGTCATGGTTGGATAGTTTTGCGGTGCAAGCAACCAAGTGAGAAGTGTAATTATGCAACAACCGTTTAAAATCATTGCCCACCGAGGGGCGTCGTATGAAGCTCCTGAAAATACTATGGCCGCCATCCGGTTAGCCTGGCAAAAGCAAGCGGATGCTGTGGAAGTCGACGTGCATTTATCAAAAGACGGACAGGTGGTTGTGATCCATGATGCTCATACCCGCCGAACGGTCGGTTTGAATAAAGACGTAAGGAAACAGACTTTTGCTGAATTGCAACAACTGGACGCCGGCAGCTGGAAAGACACCCGGTGGCAAAATGAACGCATCCCTTCTTTACATCGGGTTTTGGACAGTATACCACCGGGCAGAAACCTTTTTATTGAAATCAAAGGCGGGCCGGCTTGTTTACCCGCCGTACAAGCCGATCTGCATCGGGCTGGCGTTTCCCTAAAAAATATCACCATTATGGATTTTAATTTTGATGGTGTGCGTCAGGCCCGTGAGCTATTTCCCCATTGTAATATTTTGTGGCTTTTGAGTTTATCGGTTTTTACTCGGAATTACAGCAATCTTTTACGACGGGCGGCGGATGCCGGGATCGATGGGTTAAATTTTGATCGCAGGATGTCCATCGATCAAAACCGGGTGGACCTGTGCCGGAAAGCCGGTTTAACCTGTTATGTGTGGACTGTTAACAATATAGATGAGGCCCACCGATTTCGGTCTATGGGTATATCCGGTATTACAACAGACCGACCGGGTTGGATGAGAGAACAATTACAGAAAAAAAGTTTTAATGGGTAAAACAATGTTGTATTTTGGGAACCAATTGTAATGGAACGGATCATCATAGCCGTCCACGGTTTGGGGAATAAACCGATTAAAATGCTGCTTAAACGCTGGTGGCAAAAATCCATAAGTGAAGGATTAGAACGCATCGGACGTGGCCGGTTGATGCTGCCGATTGAAATGGTGTACTGGGCGGATATTTTATATGAAAAATCCCTGAAACCGTGGATAACGGACAAGGGTAATGCATCGTATATTGAAGAGCCCTACCGGAAAAGCAAAGAGATATCGCGAATGAAACCGAAAAGTTGGCGGACTTCATTTTATAAATATATTGAACAGCAATTGGATAAAATTTTTCTAAATGAGGATATGTCCCTCAACTACAGTCGGGTCAGTGATACCATTATTCATCGCTATTTCAAGGATTTGGATATTTATTTTTCGGAGGCTCCCTGCCGAATCGATAACCATAGGTCAGCCAGAGATTGCATCCACGAACGTCTTAAATCGGTGTTAAACACCCATAAAAATAAAAAGATACTACTCATTGGCCACTCCATGGGTTCTATCATAGCTTATGACGTACTGGCCCATGCATCGGATTATCTTAAGGTGCATACCTTTGTGACCATTGGTTCTCCATTGGGGTTGCCTGTAGTGGCCGGTAAAATTTTTAGCCGGCGTAAATCGGAGGCAAAAGGTGCGGGACCGCTGAGAACCCCGGAGAATATAACCCATCACTGGTATAACATATCGGATATTGAAGATCGAGTTGCGCTGGACCATACTCTGGCTGATGACTATTTGTCTAACAGCCAGGGCATTCAAGCGGTTGATCTGGATGTATACAATGATTACCGGAACAACGGCAACCGCAATCCCCATAAATCTTATGGCTATCTGCGTACTCCGGAAATGGCCGGAATAATTGATGCTTTTTTACAGGATGAACGTAAAAATTATGGCAATATGATGTATCGTTATTTAAAAAAATATCTTAGTTTTGCACGTAAACATTTATCAAAAAAATGAGAGTAAGCTATGAATCGTGATGATATGATTGCCCGCCTGACAGAAAAGAATATTACCTGGGATATCATTGTTATTGGGGGCGGGGCTACCGGCTTGGGCATAGCTGTGGATGCGGCTTCCCGAGGCTATAAAGTAGCTCTTCTGGAAAAAGGTGATTTCGGACAGGGTACATCCAGCCGCAGCACAAAATTAGCCCATGGCGGTGTACGCTATCTGCAGCAGGGCAATATTAATCTGGTGTTAGAGGCCCTAAAAGAACGGGGTATTTTAATGCGTAACGCCCCTCACCTGGTGCACGACCTGATGTTTGTGGTTCCCAATTACGACTGGTGGGAGGGTCCGTTCTACGGTATTGGTCTCAAACTATATGATTTGATGGCCGGTAAAGAGGGGCTGGGCCGGTCAAAGATGATATCCAAAGAACAAACCCTTGAATACATTCCCACCATCGAAACCAAAGATTTAGCCGGCGGGGTGGTATATTATGACGGTCAGTTTGATGATGCCCGGTTGTTGATCAATCTGGCACGCACCGCTTATGAGCAGAGCGCGGTGCTTGTGAATTACATGCCGGTGGTTGAATTGCATAAGAATAATAGTATGATCGATGGTCTTAAGGCAGTGGATAAAGAAAAAGATCAAACATACGATCTTAAAGCCCGGGTTGTTATCAATGCCACCGGACCCTATTCGGATAGGATCCGTTATATGGATGACCAAACGGTATCGGCTATTATCCAGCCCAGCCAGGGCATCCATATAGTACTGGACCGGAAATTTTTACCCACAGATAGGGCTATTATGGTGCCCCACACCGCCGATGGCCGGGTATTGTTTGCCATCCCCTGGTATGATCATGCGTTAATCGGAACTACAGATACACCGCTGGATACGGTGCCCGATGAACCGGTGCCGATGAAGGAAGAAATAGAATTTGTTCTTGAACATGCCCGTCACTATCTGAGTGAGGATCCGAGCCTAGAAGATGTTTTGAGCACGTTTGCCGGCATAAGACCACTTGTGGTCGATCCTAAAGCCACTAATACAGCTACTCTTTCCCGGGATCATGTCATCGATATTTCTCCGGCCGGTTTAATTACCACTGCCGGTGGTAAATGGACCACCTATCGCAAAATGGCTGAAGAAACCCTGGAAAAAGCCATGTTTGTTGGAGATCTTGAACCCAAAGCATGTTCGACCGAACGATTATTACTCCATGGGTATCATAACCATGCTGAAAACTTAGGGTCTTTACGCTGTTATGGGTCTGATGCTGTGGAAATCCGTGAATGGGCAGAGTCGGATCCAACCCTCAAGAAACAGCTGCATCCACAAATGGAGCCTCTGGCCGCTGAGGTGGTCTGGGCTGTTCGTCAGGAGATGGCTCGTACCGTGGAGGATTTTCTGGCCCGACGCCGGCGTACGCTGTTGTTAAACGCCCGGGCAGCCATAGCTATGGCTGCCACAGTGGCAGAATTAATGGGTCGGGAGCTGGGCCGAAAAAAAACGTGGCAAAAAGAACAGATTTCGGCTTTCAAAAAACGGGCTATTAATTATCTGCCCGATAAAGAATAAGATCAGTAGATTAGCATAACAAATTATCAATTCAACTATGATAAACAGGAGAGCATTATGGCTCGATTTTTTAAAAAGCGCAATCAAACCAAGGGAGCAGTACCCGGAACGCCCGTGTTTATCGGTCAGCAGAAAATTGAAGAAACGCTCATTCACATAATCGATTACGATGCTGAATGGCTTAACGAAAGCGATCTGCTGGATCTGCAGGCATTGGCTCAGTATAAAACTATGGAAAACGTCACTTGGATTAATTTGTATGGGCTGCATGATGTGGAAAAAATAAAAACCATGGGCGATATTTTTGAACTGCATCCTTTAATCATTGAAGATATAGTTAACACCGATCAGCGGCCGAAAATTGAAGAGTATGAGAATTGTGTGTTTTGTATACTCAAAATGCTGAATTTTGATCAAACGAACAAGATGATCGTCGCCGAACAACTCAGCCTTGTTCTATTGGATAATGTTTTACTGACCTTTCAGGAGCGTCCGGGTGATTTTTTTGAACCGGTCCGCGAACGTCTTAGGAAAAAAAAGGGGCGAATCCGGACAAGAGGAGGCGACTACCTGACCTATGCCTTGTTGGATACCGTTGCCGATAACTATGTGATTCTTATTGAAAAGCTCGGTGAACAGATCGAAGAGATCGAAACTGGTATTTTAGATCAAATCACAGCTGACATGCTAGAAAACATCAAATTCTTCAAGCGGGAAATGATTTATGTACGTAAGAATCTGCGACCAGTAAAAGAATTAGTTCAATATCTTAATAAAGCGGAAATCAAATACTTCGATGAACAAACCAAATTCTTCCTGAAAGATTTGCAGGACCTTATTTATCAGGCTAATGACGCTACCGATACTTATCACGATTTATTAAGCAATCAGCTAAACATCTATCAAACCCATATCAGTAACCGCATGAATGACGTAATGAAAGTTCTGACTATTTTTGCCGCTATTTTCATTCCCCTCACTTTCATTGCCGGTATTTATGGTACAAATTTTGAGTATCTACCGGAATTAAAATATAGATATGCCTATTTCATCTTCTGGGGTGTTATGATTGTTATCGCAGGCGGAATGCTTGGTTTTTTCCGCCATAAAAAATGGTTGTAACCTAATGCAGGTGCGAACATGCTGCGATGTTACTATCAGAATGTTTGAGTGATAAATGGTGGTTTTTGTTTAAATTGATTTGGTAATAACAGAACTGAGTTATATTTCGATGCAAGGTACGGTGCAGCTTTTGAGAAGCCTTGCAGGTTAAGGGGGAGTAAGTTTGTTCGATCCATTATAAATTAAAAACAAATCAATAAAATATGCGGGAAATAAAATGAACTCATTTATAATAATCGGTCTTAGTTCTTTTGGTAAATATCTGGTGCAATATTTGTACGACCGTAATTTCGAAGTGGTGGCGATCGATGCGGATGAAGAACAGGTTGAATATATCAAACCGTACGTGGTAAAAGGAATTGTAGGCAACGCCAAGGATAAAGAGACCCTGAAGAAAATCGGCGTACAGGAAGCTGATGGTGTTATTGTTAGTCTGGGCGAAAAAGTGGATGATAGTTTACTGGTTATCTTCCATTTAAAAGAGTTAAAAGTAAAGAATATTTACGTCAAAGTACTAACGGAAGATCATGCCAAAATAGTTAATCTGATTGAAACCTCGGAGGTTATTTTCCCCGAACGGGAAAGTGCCTATAAGCTGGCTCAACGCATTGATAATCCCAATATTCTGGACTATGTGCCTTTAAGCGAAGGCTATAGCATCATCGACTGGGCGCCTTCAAAAGAATTCATCGGTAAGACTTTGGGAGCTCTGCAGTTAAAAGATAAATACGGCATCCAAGTGATCAGCATTGAAGAAACTATACCCGACCGGGTTAAGTTGATACCGAGGGGTAATCACACGATTAAGGACAGCGATATTCTTGTGGTCGTTGGTAAAAATGAAGATCTGGAGCGTCTTAAGAAAGCGGACGAACAATAGAGTATCTTTTGAACTGTTGTGAATTTATACTCCGGCTGGGCATATTTTAAGCAGGTAAAAAAAGGGTCTGCCCACCCCTAAGTCGGCAAACCCTTATATAAATGAGTTTTTCCTTCTAGGCGATAGTGATTTTATCTTCCAGGAATACATCCTGTATACTTTGCAGGAGTTCAGCTCCTTCTTTCATAGGGCGCTGAAAAGCTTTACGTCCGCTGATCAATCCCATGCCGCCTGCCCGTTTATTAATGACTGCTGTTCGAACCGCCTGGGCCAAATCGTTTTCGCCGGATGCTCCTCCGGAATTAATGAGACCCGCCCGGCCCATGTAGCAGTTGGCTACCTGGTA
>WJIP01000149.1 GCA_014730185.1 Caldithrix sp.
CGCCTGTGGAATAGGCGTCTAAAAGCGACATCTGGATCACTTCGTAAACCACACCCTGTCCGGCAATTGCTGCATCACCATGAATAAGAATCGGCACAATTTTACTCGCATCCCCTTTGTAGGTATGGTCTATCTTAGCTCTTGCCATACCAACCACCACCGGATCAACCGCTTCCAGATGGGAAGGATTGGGTGCCACGCCCACTTTTACGACATCGCCGTTATTGGTTGAAATTTCACTGGTGTAGCCTAAATGATATTTGACATCGCCGGAAAAAACAGCCCCGGCAAATTCTTCTCCTTCAAATTCAGAAAAGATTTCTTCATAACTTTTTTCCAGTATGTTAGCCAGCACATTCAGACGACCACGATGCGGCATGCCGATCATAAATTCTGATGCCCCCAATTGTACACCTTTTTCAATGATGGCATCCAATCCCGGTATGAGGGTTTCACCACCTTGTAATGAAAATCTTTTTTGACCCACATAGCGTGTATGCAAAAAATTTTCGAATACGACAGCTTGATTTAATTTGTGCAGAATCCGTTTTTTCTGTTCGATGGAGAATTGGGGTTTATTGCGGCTTTGTTCCATTTTTTGCTGTAACCATCTGACCCGTTCCGGTATCCGAATGAACATGTATTCGGCTCCAATGGCGGCGCAGTAGGTTTCGTTCAGATGATTAATTATATCATTTAATTTGGCGGGCCCCAAACCTAAGTCGATACCGGCCTGGAAGACGGTTTCCAGATCGGTTTCTGCAAGATTGAAATTCTCAATGTCCAGTGTGGGACGGTATTTACGTCGTGTACGCACCGGATTGGTTTTAGTAAAAAGATGACCCCGCGAGCGGTATGCATTGATTAAGTTAAGGACATCGATTTCCTTGCGGGAAGTTTCGTCCCCGGCTGTTACAGTCGTCTCGGTTTGGGCAAAGGCAAATCCTTCAAAGAAACGACGCCAATCTTCATCAACACTATCCGGGTCTTTTTTGTACTGTTCATATAAATTTTCAATATATGAAGGATGTGCATTATTCAGATAGGAATAGGAACCCATAATATCCCAATTTCAAAAAAGTTTTATTTGATATTTATTTGATTTATACAATGCTTAATTTGTGTATTGAATGAAAAGTTTTCAACCATTTTAAAAAACAATTTATTTCTTACTACAGAGAGGTGTAAAATATAAAGGAAAGTTACAAAGTATTCAAATTAAGCAGTCAGATTTGAGCTTTATTTACAAAAAATTTCCTTCCATGTGTCTCTAAGCAGACTCATGCGCAACACATCCACATATTTATCATTCAGACGGACTTCTTTGTACAATATACCTTCCAAATCAAACCCAAAACGACTATTCAAATTGATATTTTTAATATTTGTGTCCAGGGAGTGAATGAAGACCTTATTAAAGGAAAGGATTTCAAAAGCATAATATAAAAACAATAGCGTGGCTTTTTTTGCAATACCTTTACCCCTGAATTGCGTCTCTCCAATAAATTTTTTCATTTCTATTTTGCGCGATTCTGTATCAACGGTCTGCGCTCCAATAATCCCAACCAGATGATCGGACTCGTCAAGATGAATCTCAAAATATTCACGATTGGCTTTATTCAATAAATATTTTTGGAGATCCTCCGGAGCGGGAGGAAAAAAACGGATAAAAGTTTGTTCGGCTTCATGCGTTTTCAACCACTCACATATCACGTTTATTGAAGGCTGACTGAGCGGTTTGATATAAACATCCTCATAATTTAAGCGTTTGTCCGTAGTCCAATGATTCCCGATGGTACTCAGATGCAAATCCTCGTTATAATAGCCATTTTCGCCATCGGTGCCTTTATCGGAATGTGTAATAAAATCGAGCAAATTAACCGACACGGTTACAATATCACTATTATCTATACCATAATTTACTAATTCTCTGTAAAAACTATTCGTAACCAGTTTGAGAATTTGTTTTTGTTTTTCTTTATCGATCTCTGAAAAGTGATGTAATGTATCCATACAAAAAGCTCCCTGACGTCTGTCCTACAGACATATTATAGTTAAGTATAAAATCATAAAATTATTTCATAAATTCGTGAGATAACGCAAAAAATATAAAATAAATTTTATTTGGAATAATTTAATAGTTTATATAGCTTGATAAAAGTGAATTTTTCTTAACCTGTGCGTTTAAGCAAATCGTTTTTTTTTATAGTGCCATAACTTGTCCAAGATTATTTATCCGTTTTATTGGTTACAGGAGACATAAATGGGTGGAACAAGAACTGAGAATGAAAAAATAACCGAAAACAATAAAAAAGAATATGAGGATATACATTCCCGTTCCTCGTCAAAAAAAGGATTGGGAGGTATGTTTGAAAGATTTCTGAGAAAATTTCGCATCGCTGGTTTTCTTTCCGCATTGATGCCCCTTTATCTCATTGGTATCGCTGCTATGGGAATAGCTGCCGCCCCGGGTATTTACTTCTTTAGTGTAATGTCCGAAATAAGCGCTGCCTGGATTCCATTATTTCATTTCATTATGTTAGGTCTGGGGCTAATAGGCGGATATTTTATATATGGTTTCGCATTACTGTTTATTATTCCCCTTATAAACTTTATTATGCCCTTTCGTATCAAACCCTTTCGGGGAAATTACTTTTCTATGGAAAGCGTTCCCTGGTATATCCATAATGCGCTTACCTATATTGTTCGGTACACTTTTCTGGAATTCGTAACACCGACTCCGATAAACATTCTATTTTATCGTATGATGGGTATGAAAATAGGTAAGGGTGTGCAAATTAATACAACCAATATTTCTGATCCCGGTCTGATTGAAATCGGAGACTATGTAACTATAGGGGGATCTGCCCATATCATTGGCCATTACGGGCAAAAAGGTTACTTAGTACTGGCCAAAACAAAGATTGGTACTAAATCAAATATAGGCTTGAAAGCTACAATTATGGGTGATGTGGAAATTGGAGAAAAAGCTTTAATCGGGCCTCATGAAGCCATCTTACCGAAATCCAGAATTCCGGCTGGAAGAAAACCACCAAAATCTTTATACCCGGGCAGCAATAAGAACGATAAGCCTAATGAAAATAATCAGGTCCAACATTAACCCGCTTTCTGATAACGATTTCGTATTTCTAATAAAGTATGCAGAGCTAAGCTTTCCGCTTCCGTTTTGGATAATCCGCCATCATATTGCATAATGGCAGCCCGTTCTTGCCACTGTTCATATTCTTCTTCGGTCAATGGTTGCCTGGACAAAGCTTCATCTTTTTGCTGTTGATTTCGCAACATAATGTATACCGCCTTTTTAAGTATCCTTTCGTACACCTTATTTTAACAAATAAAAATCAGCTTGTCAAATCCTTTTGACCGATGTCGGGTTTATTGAAAATAAAGTGATTAAACCAGAGATGAGCAAGTTTATGAATATTTCTATTTAACAATAGAGACACTATTGAAAATTGAAACTCTAATAATGAAGTTGCAATGATATAACAGATCGGATGTTATTTACTTGGAGAAAAAATGAGGCCGCATATGGTGTATGGCTAATCAGACGACCATACCACCCAGATGGTGTTTCAAAAATTGGTTTTTACATTCATCTCGAGTCGGGGGATATTGCAGCTCTTTTCTTGAGTTACCGGCTTCCTGATATTCATATTGCTGATGATTATTCCCGCGGGATTCTCTTGTTGTTAACCGGTTTTTTGCCTGTTTCCTTTTTTTCATTACGGTCTCTCCTGTTCCTTCGTATTATTTTGTAATCGACCGTTTCATATATTTTATTAGCAAAAAATACGGATAAACAAACACCCGCAATGCAGCGGGTGTCTGTTTGAGCGAAATATGTTCGCCGGGGACGCTAACGATTAAAAATATCGTTCAATGCCTGTTGCATGATCTGCATTGCCTGATCCAGATCATCCTGAGTATGGGCGGAGGAAATAAACATCGCTTCGAATTGAGAAGGTGCGACATACACTCCATTATGCAACAAATTGGAAAAGTATCTGGCAAATTGTTCGGTATCCGAACCGGTAGCACCCTTAAAATTGGTAACCTTGTCTTTGGAAAAATAAAGACAGCCCATAGAATTTACATAATTGAGAGAAAGCGGAAGGGCTTTTGCGTCAATATATTCCTGAATCGCATCAAAAAATGTGTTGGCCCGCTTATTTAAGTTATCAAAAAACCCCGGACGGCTAATAATTTCCAGCGTTTTCAATCCTGCTGCCACGGCCAGAGGATTTCCGGACAGCGTACCGGCCTGGTATATTGGCCCGGCCGGAGACACCTTTTGCATAATTTCCTTTTTACCTCCGAAAGCACCAACGGGCATGCCTCCACCAATTACTTTGCCCATTGCAGTCATATCGGGAGTGACTCCATATAAAGCCTGTGCGCCTCCGGGATGGACCCGGAAACCTGTCATCACCTCATCAAAAATGAGGATACAACCATAATCGTCACAGATTTTACGCAGAGCCTGTAAAAATCCGGGTTCAGGAGGGATAACACCCATATTACCGGCAATCGGTTCCACAATCACTGCTGCTAACCGGTCGCCATGATGTTTAAAAATTTCTTCAACAGAGTTTAAATTATTGAAATCGGCGGTCAATGTCTCCCTGGCGATACCGGCCGGTACACCGGGACTGGTCGGTTCACCGAAAGTTAACGCACCCGATCCGGCTTTGATCAGAAAGCTATCTCCGTGTCCGTGATAACAGCCCTCAAATTTTAATATTGCAGATTTTCCGGTAAAACCTCTGGC
>WJIP01000150.1 GCA_014730185.1 Caldithrix sp.
ACTCTACGGTTTAAGGTGAGGGGTATTCCAGTGCTGCTATCGATAATTGTCGATTGACTGCCATAAAGTACGGAGTCTGCTAAATTAAGCCGCTCCAATTCAGAAATGGCCTGCCGCACTTCTTCCGCCTCCAATGCACCGTAATCCGATGCATAAATCTGGCGGTATTGTGTATCAATCACCTTGAAAACCGAATCATAATCCTGCCACCTCAACAGTGTGTTTTGCTCCTCCTCATTAAAATGAGACATGGTTTCGAATGCCAGATCAAAATATATTTCTGCTCCTAAGGTATCACCACTTTTAAGATGAACCTGTGCTTCCTGGGCATATGCGAAAAATGAATCAACCCGGGAATTGCTCGATTCGGATAACCAAAGGTCTTCGGGCAAATGTTCAGGATACATAGGCTTCTGTATCTCTTTTGTCCCGTTGGGTTTAAACGTGCATGATATTATTAGGAATAAAATAGTTATAAAATGACCAATACTATTTATGATTTTCACAAGCCACCTTCTTCTTAGATCAATGTTAAACGGATTTTACAAGTCAGTTCTGTTAAAAACACTTTAATCATATTACTTTGTTCTGCATTGTTCTATTCCCTGCTCATTTATTCAATTTTATTTTCTGCAAAATAGCCGAAGTGGACCGGCCTTTTACCAGAGGTATAGTTATGACCTGTCCCCCCCGATGAACCACAACATCTCGGCCCACAATTTCATCGATCTCATAATCACTGCCTTTTACCAGTACATCCGGCTGAACATTTTCGATTATTTTCAGGGGAGTATCTTCCTCAAAAACACTGACTACATCCACCGCCTCTAAACGGGATAAAATATACGCCCGATCCTCCGCTTTAATATAGGGCCTTTCTAAGCCTTTCAATCGCCGGACGGATTCATCGGAATTTAATCCAACCACCAGTAAATCGCCTTTAGCCTTTGCCATTTCCAAATATTGTACATGTCCCCGGTGTAAAATATCGAAACAACCGTTTGTAAAAACAATCGATTGTGCCTTATGTTCCGCCCGATATTCGTTAATAAAGCGGTTTAAACGTTCAATGTTTACGATTGCCTGCACAGTCTTATCCGCCTTCTTTTGCTATGCGCGCTTTAAGTGTTTCAATGTTAATAGGCACCACCCCGACCTCTTCGCACACGATTCCGGCCGCAAAATTGGCCAGATAAGCCGCTTCATAGAAAGAAGCGCCTCCGCATAAGGCAGCGGTCATCATACTGATTACGGTATCCCCTGCACCCGATACATCGGCTACTTTCCGGGTTTTAGTGGGAATATGGTTAATCTTCCCAGATCTGTTGAACAGCATAATACCGCGAGATCCGAGGGTAAGCAACAAATGCTGCGATGATAACTGTTCCATCAGTTGAAAGCCGGCCTTTTGAATGTCTTCATCAGTCTCGATAACTGCAGCCAGAGCCCGCGCTGCCTCTTTGATATTCGGCTTAAAAAGCGTTACTCTTTGATATTCCATAAAATTAATAAACTTTGGATCAACACTGGTAATTATTTTTCTGTCTTCAGCCAGCCGAATCGTTTCGCGGATTACTTTTTTGTTTAAAACACCTTTGTTATAATCTTCATAAATGACCGCATCCGCACCTTCAATAAGCTTTTCAAATCGTTTTATGATTTCATCGGCGGTATAATCATCAATATAAGCGTTCACTTCCCGGTCTACGCGGGCCAGATGCTGGGTTTCACCTATGATTCTTGTTTTGACTGTGGTCGGGCGATCGGATGCTGTGATAATACCATCATGGGATAAATGGTTTTGTTGCAATAAATTAAAAAAATTATCCCCCATCCGGTCTTCACCAACCAATCCCAACAGGACAGGTTTGACGCCTAATGTTTGCAGATTCAGCGCCACATTTGCCGCACCGCCAAAACGTAACGCCTCTTTTTCCAGGGCGACAATGGGTACAGGGGCTTCTGGTGAGAGACGTCTTACTTTACCCCAAAGGTATTCATCAATCATTAGATCGCCTAAAACGACGACTCTTTTCCCTTGAAGATCATTTAGAATGGTGTTTAGTTTATTTAATTGGATTTCTGGCATTATTCATCCCGAAAAACTTATGTTTTAAAATACTGAAATATAAGTATTTATTGGAATTTCGCCAAAAAATTAATTTTTGGATTATGAGGATTATGAATAAAATAATTATTTCATATTGCCTTTTAAAAGAGAACCGGTTAAACTGAATTAAGAAAGCACTCATATCCCTTAAAATAAAAATCTAAAATAATCTCTTAGGGGAATAATTTAGATTGTTTTTAGGTTCCACTGATAAAATTTTTTAGGGATACCTAAAATATGAATGTAACACAAGAAGATTACCTGAAATCCATATTAAACATTGAAATGAGCGGACAACAGGCCACAGTAAGTACTTTATCCAATATGCTGCATGTCAAGCCGTCTTCGGTAACGGAGATGGTTAAAAAATTATCGGAACTGGATTTATTGCTATACAAAAAATATAAAGGGTTTAAGCTGAGTCCAAAAGGCAAAACATTAGCCTTAAAAATATTGCGGCGACACCGTTTATGGGAAACGTTTCTTTACAACGTTTTGAACTATCCGTGGTCTGATTTGCATGGTGAAGCCGAAAAATTTGAACATCTCATCTCCAGTAATATGGAATCCCGGATTGATGAGCTACTCAATTATCCTGCTTTTGATCCCCACGGTCATCCCATCCCTCAAAAAGATGGGTTGTTGCCGCTCAATGAGCGCGTTAAATTCTATCATGTTCTTAGTCAGGTGGAAATCGGTGGCCAGGGTACACTGGTACAAGTTAGTGATGACAGTGTTTCTTTTCTGGATTACCTGGAACAAATCGACTTAAGTATTGGTGACCTTATTACGGTTAAAGATAAACGAAACTTCGATAATGCCATGGAAATCACTTTTAAACATAAAACTTTATTATTAACAAGACAAATGGCGGACAATATAATTATCGATGTTCAATCAACATAATGTTGTAATTGTTTATTACAACTTAAATAAAACCTATAACAAGCTATTATAGGAGTATACCATGAAAACAATGCATTTAATCTATATATTGATTATAGCAAGTATAACTAATATTCAGGCGCAGGCGTTAATTACCGATCGGCCCGATTTTACAGAAAGCGCCGTGGTCGTCCCCTTCAGAGTGGTGCAAATAGAAAGTGGAGTTGAAAGGGTTAATCAGGGCGATATTAAAGAAACCACCTACCCCAATACATTGATTCGTGCCGGGCTTGGAAGTGATCTGGAATTACGGTTGGGCCTATCTGGCTGGAAGCACATCGTAAACGATAACATAAGCGAAAACTATGTCAATGATATGCTGATGGAAGTAAAATATCAATTAACCAATCCCAATGCAGCTATACCAATGGGCATATTACTGGTAGCCACATTGCCGACCGGAGATGATGAAGTTTCATCCGGCGCGATGGATTTCGGATTAAAATGGGCCTTAGCCCGGGACTTGAGCAAAATACTGAGCTTCGGGGCCAATGTGGGTATTATTTCATCCAGAATGGATGATAAGCGCCAATTACAGGCGCTGATATCAACGGCAGTGGGTATCAGTATAAATGAACAACTGAGTCTGTTTACGGAAGCCTATGCCATTATACCTCAAGATGCTGTTTGGCAACCTGTTTTGGACGGTGGTTTTACCTTTTTAATAACCAAACAAGTGCAACTGGACGTTTATACCGGTACCGAGCTCAGGAATTCCGGGGCAGACATTATTATTGGCGGTGGTTTATCTTTCATGTTCGGTTATTAATGATAAGCATTTTAAAACTTTAACGGAGATCTAACAAATGAAACACACTGTAACAACTCTGCTTATTGGAATTTTCTTACTTTTTACATCGTGCTCAGAACAAAAGAAAACAAAAACGGACACTCCTTACATCGTAACCACCACTGGTATGATTGCCGATCTGGTTGAAAATATTGCCGGGCAAGCGTTTAAAGTTGAGGGTCTAATGGGACCGGGCGTTGACCCACATCTTTACAAAGCTTCCCAAAGCGATATTAGTAAACTTTCCCGGGCCGATGTTATTTTCTATAACGGGCTCCAGCTGGAAGGAAAAATGACCGACATTCTTAAAAAAATGAAGCGCAAAAAGACAGTCGTTGCGATTTCGGATGGCATTGCGCGCGATTCATTGATCAAACTGGAAGGGGCTAAATATGCTTTTGATCCTCATATCTGGTTCGATGTTCATTTATGGAAGCAAACGATACCAACTGTGGTGAAGCATCTAAGAGCGGAATTTCCTGAATACACCAATCAATTCACCCAGAATGCAGAACAAATGACCCAAAAACTGGATACTCTTCACCACTGGGTTAAGCAGCAGGTTCAGACAGTCCCTGAGCAACAACGCATTATGATTACAGCTCATGATGCTTTTGAATATTTCGGTGTGGCATACGGCATAAAGGTATATGGTTTGCAGGGTATTTCAACAGTAGCCGAATATGGTGTGCATGACGTAAACCGGATGGTGGATCTCATTTTAGAAAATAAAATCCGTGCTGTGTTTGTTGAAACCAGCGTACCTAAACGGTCAATCGAAGCCGTAGTGGCCGGGGTACGCGCCAGAGATGGTGACGTGCATATTGGAGGCACTTTATATTCCGACGCCATGGGTGCTGCCGGAAGCGGTGCCAATACTTATATCGGTATGGTGCGCTCTAATGTGACAACTATCGTAAATGCTTTAAAATAAAAGGTATGCTCTATGAATTCTGGTACAAACAATAACATTCCCATTGAAATTCATGATATGACCGTGGCTTATCATAAAAAACCGGTGCTATGGGATATCGATGTAACAGCCCCCGAAGGAAAGCTAATTGGCATCATCGGCCCGAACGGCGCCGGAAAAAGCACACTGGTCAAAGCTGTTTTGGATTTAATTCCCAAAGCATCCGGTTGGGTAAAAATTTATGGCCAACCTTATACCGATATGCGGTCGCTGGTTGGCTACGTTCCTCAAAAAGAATCCGTGGACTGGGATTTTCCGGTAAATGTCCGGGACGTTGTACTGATGGGTCTGTATGGTCAACTGGGATGGTTTAAGCGTCCCAAGAAGCAACATATAAAATCAGCTGAGGACAGTCTGAAGCAAGTGGACATGGAAGATTATGCTGATCGGCAGATCAGCCAATTATCAGGGGGCCAACAGCAACGGGTTTTTCTGGCTCGTGCCCTGGCCCAGGACGCTCAGATTTATTTGATGGATGAACCCTTTGCGGGAGTGGATGCGGCTACTGAAAATGCAATCATCAAACTGTTAAGCAATTTGAGGGAAAAAGGCAAAACTGTGCTGGTGGTACACCACGACTTATCGACTATTCCAAAATATTTTGACTGGTTGATGATGCTCAATATGCGGATTATTGCAGCCGGGCCGGTAAAAGAGGTTTTTACAACGGAAAATTTACGCCGGACTTATGGCGGCAAATTAACCGTATTAACCGAAGCGGCGGATAAAATCAGTCAGGCGGGAAGTGTGCATAAATGATGGATCAAATACTCAGATTTATCAGTGTCAGTGATGCAAATGTACGGTATGTACTCATCGGTTCCATGTTGCTGGGCATGGCTGCGGGGATAATCGGAACGTTTGCTCTCTTGCGGAAAAGAAGCCTGTTGGGAGATGCTCTGGCTCACGCCGCGCTTCCGGGCGTGGGGCTTGGCTTTTTATTGACTCTATCCAAATCCATCGTGCCTTTATTCATTGGTGCTTCCATTGCCGGAATACTCGGAGTGTTAACCATCATCGGTATCACCCGAACCAATCGCATTAAACAGGATGCTGCAATAGGTATAACCCTTTCTGTTTACTTCGGGGCTGGTATTGTTTTACTTACCTACATTCAGCGATTACCATCGGGTAACCAAAGCGGCTTGGATAAATTTCTATTCGGGCAGGCCGCCTCGATGTTGCCCAGTGATATTATGATGATGTCCATCGTTTCTTTGTTGGTCATCTTAATTGTCATTGCGTTATTCAAGGAATTTCGCCTGTTGATTTTTGACCAGGCCTTTTTGGCAACGCTCGGTTATCCGGTTCATATACTTGATATTCTTCTGATGGTTCTGGTGGTTTTTGTGGTCATGATTGGTTTGCAGGCCGTTGGTGTTGTCTTAATGGCTGCTCTGTTGATTACTCCCGCTGCCGGCGCCCGGTTTTGGACCGAAAATTTACGTTCAATGATCATTCTGGCCGCTGTTTTCGGGGCATTTTCAGGCGTGGTTGGCACGTTTTTAAGCTCTTTAGCACCGCGCATCCCCACCGGCCCCGTGATGGTTCTAGCCGCTACCATGTTTTTTGTCATATCTGCCGTAAGCGCTCCCCGACGGGGATTAGCGGCCAAGCTTTTACAACTTCGACATAACAGACGAAAAATGCAGCAGGAACATTTTCTGCGGGCTGCTATTGAATGGCTGGAGTTGCATCATGAATCAAAAGCGATTCCCCTTAAAGCCTTTATCGGACGGACAGAAATGCCTATATCCAAACTTAAACGCGTGACCGCTTGGTTAATTGATAAACGCATGATAAAATTTAGCTCCTCTAATCATATCCAATTAACCCAAAAAGGCTATGATAAGGCATTGCAGATCGTTAAAAGCCATCGCTTGTGGGAATACTACCTGCTTTATCGTATGCAATTGCAGGAAGACCACCTGCATCGCGATGCCGATGAAATCGAACATATTTTAACACCAGATTTAATCGACCAAATCGAAAAAATATTGCAGAACGAGGGTGTTGACACCAGCAATGTGGTCAGTGTGCATCCGCTGCATCAATAGGATAACAGGATTATGGAATTATCTGCTGCATTTTGGATTATCTTAACCGGAAGTTTGGTGGCCGCTTCCTGCGGTATCCTCGGCTCATTTTTAGTACTAAGAAAAATGTCCCTCATCGGTGATGCCATCAGTCACTCTGTTTTACCGGGCATTGCCATCGCTTTCATTATCTCAGCATCCAGAGATGTCCTCCCCATGATTATAGGAGCATCCGCTTTCGGATTGTTAACCGTTTTCCTCATCGAAATATTGAATAAGAAGTGGCGGGTTCAGGAAGATGCTTCTATTGGAATCATTTATACGGCACTTTTTGCCATCGGGGTCATCCTGATATCAATGATGGCCGGACATATCGATCTGGACCAGGAATGTGTTCTCTATGGAGAAATCGCCTATACTCCGTGGGATATTGTTATCATTAACGGCGCTGAATGGGGACCGAGACCGGTTTGGTTTATTGGTACGGTTTTTATCATCAATATCTTATTTATACGGACTTTTTATAAAGAGATGGTCATTTCGTCATTCGATCCTGCGCTGGCTATGTCCCTCGGGTTTAATGTATCGCTGTTACACTACCTGTTTATGGGGATGGTTTCTCTTACAACGGTGGCATCATTTGAATCGGTCGGCGCTATCCTGGTGGTGGCTATGCTTATTGTACCCGGTGCGACCGCTTATCTTTGGACCAATCGACTACCGGTTATGCTCATTCTTTCCGTAATTTTTGGAATATTGTCATCGGTATTTGGCTATTTACTGGCCACATACTGGGAAAGCTCCATTGCCGGAGCAATGACGGTTGCCGCCGGGATTTTATTTCTTGTTTCCATCTTATTGGCTCCGCAATATGGTTTACTGGGTAAATTTTATAACCATTTAAAACTCAGCGTAAGCTTTGCTTCAGACCATCTGTTACTCCTGTTATACCGGCAATTGGAACGTGAACCCCAAACTTTGGTTATACCCGGAGCGGTTTACCAATCCACATCTACGGGACGATTGCCCACTTTATTGGCTTTAATGAAAAACCGCCGGGACGGCAGAATTAGCAAACGGAAAAAACATTTATATTTAACCGATAGCGGTAAAGAAATGGCTCATCAGCTTATTCAAAGACATCGATTATGGGAGCGCTTCGCCAGCCGGGAATTAGGCTTGCCGGATGATGAACATGTTCACGAATCAGCCCATCGTATGGAACATTTCATCGATGAAAATATTACCGAGGAGTTGTACCAAGTGGTAAACAATGAAAAATCGTCAAAAAGTAAGGCAAAAGATAAGTATGAAAAAAAGTGACTGGTTTTAATTTAGTTATTCCCTGTTAAGGTAACTGGAATTGTTGGAGCAACGCCTGTTTGGCCCGTTGCAGCTCCCGAATATCTATAATACAGGATATGGTCGATATGGAGCTGGAAAGCCCCAGAATATTAATTTTTGCCTCGCCCAGTAATGTGCAAAATATGGCCGCAATGGCCGGTTTTTCTCTGAAATGTGGTCCGTAAACCCCCAACATAGCAGCATTTTCGGTTTTAATGATTGTTAAAGATTGTACTTCCACATTTGAGCGTATAATACTATCAACCCGTTGACTGTCTTCGGAATCCACGCCGAAAGCCAGCGTGGCCATATCTCTTTTACAGGCTCCCTCGGTTATATAAACCAGATTGATACCGGCTTGTCCAAATAATTTCAATATCTTTGCTGCGCTGCCGGGTTGATCCTGTAAAGAGGTAATTGTATAGAAGGTAATATTCGTATGCTCAATTAATCCGCCAATTTTCATATGGAATTACGTTCCTCATTGTTTGCAGTTCGTTCGGTGTCGTTAATGGGTAAAACCACCCGAAAGGTAGTTCCTTCATTCAGTTTTGAAGATACAGAAATGTTTCCGCCGCAGTTTTCTATAAGTTGTTTGACCAGCGCAAGCCCCAATCCCGTCCCAAATGCTATGAGTTTTCTGGCATTCTCTGAACGATAGAATTCATTATAAATTTTTTCCAAATCCTCTTCCGCAATGCCGATACCGTTATCGACAATTTGGAAAACAAAAAAACGGTTTTGCACATCAACATCTGTTTTGATGGATACTTTCCCATTATCCTGTGTATATCGAACAGCGTTATTAATTAAATTTACAAATATTTTTTCATAATCTTCAAATTTTCCTCTTACATAAATCGGTGTGCTGTTTATTTCGGTCTCGACACGAATCTTTTTCGCTTCTGCCGCGGGTATTTCATTACGGATTATTTCCCTGATTAATGCTATGATATCGATTTTCTGTTGCTGATTTTCCAGAATTTTGGTACGACTGCGCGACAAACTCAGTAGTTCATTGATAATATTCAGCATTTGTCCCGCTCGCTGCCCTGCCCTATACATCATGGCCTGGGCTCTATCATCCAGGCAATTTTTATAGGATTCTTGAACGCTATCCACCGTGCTCTTTATGGCAATGATTGGCGCTTTCAATTCGTGTGAGGCAAAGTGAAAAAACTGTGTTTTTTGTTTATCTGCCTTAATAAGTTGTGTATTTTTAGCATCGATCAGACGTTTACTTTCTCTATAGATGTGCATAAAAGTGGTGCCGATGTAGGCCGTAAAATAGACGGTCACGGCAAATATCAACAGAAATATTATAATCGCTCCCAAATTGCCATGCAGGGTTTGATTGAAAATGCAATGATGAGGTATAACGGTCTTAAATTCCAGTAATACAAGCGCACCGAAGAGTACAATGGTTATGGTGGCTATAATGAACGGTGTGGGCCTGTGAAACACAATGCTGCTTATGACAATGTGGAAAATATAAAACAAATAAATCGGATTTTCGATTCCGCCGGAGAAATGGATCAGCAATGTTAGAAAAAGTATGTCCGTGATTATATGGACATGCAGAAAAACCAGTTCCTGAACAAAAGATATATTTTTGTAGATGGCATTAATGGCGTAATAAATTAGATTAATAGCACCCAGGACCGCGAGTATGATCCATATTTGTTTATAGGGAAGTTGAAATTCCGTGAACCACCACAGGATAATTGTCGCCAGGAAATATCCCGATACGGCAATCCAGCGTAATCGAACCGACCAGTCCAGACGTCCGTGCAGTATAACCCGATTAAGGAACGGAAAAAACCGCTTTCCTTCATTTACCTGGCCTACATTCATAAGGGCAGTCGCATATGCATTAAACGAATTTCCTTATTCTTACTTCTGAACCCGTAAATACACCATCCAACATTTTCTGCTTTTGGGAGACCGTTAAACATCCACAAATCTATGGCATCCATAAATAATACGGCGGCCGGATGGTATATCATTTAGCCTTAAAATATAGAATTTCTTCATTCGAAACAATGCACCGGAAACATTCAATATCCATGGAGTTCAGAAGGGATAATAGTTCGCCTGAAAACGACATATTCCGTCCGGCTGCTATCGGCCTCTGGTCTGTTTAATTAAATGGGATTACTGCCCTAAATTTTTCCTTACCAGTTCCACAAGGGCTTCCGGATCAACCGGTTTCTCAACAAATTCGTTGACGGGTAAAAAGTCTTCATCTTTGTCTTTATCGAACTCAAATCCGGTTTCCTGTCCCACAGCCGTCAACATGATGATGGGTATATCGCTTATATCTTCCTCACTTTTAATGCGATAGGCCACATGGAAACCCTCATCCTGAGTTCCCATCATAATATCAAGGATAAGCAAATCGGGTTTTTCTGATTTCATTAGTTCGAAACCACGATCGCCATCCTGGGCATCAATGACCTCAAAACCGGCGTTTTCCAGTGTTAGCCGCATAGCTTCCACAAGATCAATATCGTCATCCACAACGAGAATTTTTTTCTTAGGCATCTTTATTGGCCTCCTCTATAACGAGTTTTATAATATGGGGAACCGCTTGTTGCACTTCCGGCGATAATTCCTGTCCGAATTCGATGGTTTTAGGCTGCACGGCAATTACCTTGCATGGCGCAACCTGTCCCAGACTTTGTGCCATCCGGTACATCTCCGCAAATCCGAATCCATGCAAAGAAATCAACTGGTCCAATTGCGCCAACGTTGTTTCATTTAAATCGATTAAGGATACGGTCCCCGGTTTTTTGTTTACATTCGCGCAGTCAATAAGAAGCATCCGTTCTTTACTGCGCAGATAATCAAGAATGATGAAAGCATCGGAACCGGCATTGACTAATTGAAGGGGGACTGTTCTGTCTATATCATTTAATTTTTTAATGATATGCGGTCCGATGCCGTCATCACCTCGTAGTTCATTCCCTAACCCAATAACCTTAAGCATCTCTTCCCTGAGACGTCTATTCTATAAATTCCACATCCAGCATATGCACCGAACATGAAATACAAGGATCGTAGGCCCGTACCAGCATTTCCAGTTTGCGGGTAATAGCATCTTTACCCTCGGCAATAATTTCCGGTACCAGTTTTTTCATGTCATCATCAATGTTCGCCAGATTCTGTCCGGTCGGAATGATACAATTAGCTTTGTCGATCATACCCTGCCGGTTATATGTGTAATCATGAAACAGAATGCCTCTGGGTACTTCAGTTGTCGCTATTCCACGCCCGTATCGGGTGGGCTCCTGGTTCGGTTTTTCTTGTTTGATGCCTGTATCCAATAGATAATCGATCATTTCCAGAGTATCCTCCACACAATGCACCACTTCCACCACCTGAGCCACCGTATTCATGTAAGGATTGTAATTGGGTGCTTCCAAACCTAATTTTGCGGCAACATCTTTGGCTTTGGGTTTAAGCAGCGCATAGCTGTTATTAAAACGCGCCAGCGCCCCAACCATATATGAATCTCGGTTAAACCTGGCATGTTTACTGCTGGAATGGTCTACAACGAATTCATTGGTGACTTCCAGATATTTTTCTACAGGATACAATCCGGTATCCGAAGAGCATATATCTCCATCGTAAAGGGCATATTCTTTATCACTATACACACTGATATATTCGGTTTCTCTCTCAAAGGGCGGTATTTCGTGGGCAACCGAAGCCAGGGCATCAATGGCCAGTTCGGCATCCGGCAGACCCTGGGTGACAATTTTATCGCGGAGAGTCCGCAGATCGTCTTCCGAGGGTAATTTTGTAAATCCTCCCGGTACACAGCTAATGGGATGTACGGCCCGGCCGCTGATCACATCGCCTATGTCATTAGCCAGCCGTTTAAGGCGCAACGCTGCCTCTACTACGGCTTTATTGGTTTTAACCAGTGGAAAGACCGATCCCACTTTGAAAAAGTCAGGCGTTGCCAAAAACAAAGCATGTAATATATTGCTCTGAAAGGTTGAGCCGTGGATCAGTATTTTACGCAAAATTTCAGTCTGTTCCGATACTTCCAGTCCAAGAGCGGCCTCTGTGGCCTTTAAGGACGTCATCTGATGCCCTAGCGAGCAAATACCACATATCCGGGAAGTAATAATGGCCACTTCATGAAAGTTGCGACCTTTAAGCATCGCTTCAAAAAAACGCGGCGGTTCAACAATTTCAAGTTGTGCTTTATTCAGATTGCCCTTTTTCATATCAACCACAATATTGCCGTGGCCTTCCACCCGGGTGACATGATGGACATTTATATTCAAATCCGTACTCATTATCTCCCCCACTTAATTTCTTTGTCGATTTCGTTAGTATTAAACATTTTCATGCGTTTCAGCGCTTCTTCTGTGGAATAACCGTGTTTTTTAAGCATATCGACCGCACCATCTCGGTTGATATTGGACACAGGCCCCCGGCAGCCGGTGCAGTACTGACCATTGGAGGGACAGATGGCTTCACAGCCCGCACGGGTAATCGGTCCCAGACAGAACATACCTTTATCCAGAACACATTCATTTTCTTTGAGCTTACATTCCACACAAACGGCATAATCTTTAATTTCCGGTTTACGTCCCAGAATTAACGACTTGAAAACATGCAGGTATTCGGGTGCACTCATGGGACATCCGCGTACCTCATAATCCACATTAACGATGGCGCTCACCGGTTGAGCGGGAATAGATGGAAACAGATATTTGTCCTCTCCGTACACCGCTTCCTGAACCCATTCGGAGGGATGCAGGTTTTTCATGGCATTAATTCCCCCGGACACAGCGCATTGGCCCAGAGCAACCATCACACCGCAGCGTCTGCGAATATCATGAATGCGTTCGATACATTGCGGTGTACTGATGCCACCCTCAATAAACGCGATATCATAATAGTCGGCTTTACCATCCATGGCTTCCCGGAATTCCACGATATCCACCAGTTCCAGTAAGTCCAGCAATTCATTCTCAAAATTCAATTTATTTAATTGGCAGCCTTCGCAACCCGTAAAGTCGAAGAAGGCCACTTTCGGTTTCTGTCCGCTCATATTGCTTCCTCCAATGATTTAACGTGAGGATAGTGAAACACCGGTCCGTCCTGACAAACATAAACATCATTAATCTGACAATGCCCGCATTTCCCCACTCCGCATTTCATGCGCCGCTCCAATGAGATATAGATATTATCATCGGGAATCCGTTTCGCTTTTAAGGCCATTAAAACAAATCTATACATAACCGGAGGACCGCAAACGGCCACAACCGTATTTTCGACATCCAGTTGCAGAGGCGGAATAATCGTGGTTATAACGCCCACATTTCCCTTCCAGGATTTGTCCGCCCGATCCACTGTCATATCAAATTCCACATCATCTTTTTGGCGCCATTCTTCTATGGCTTTGGGAAAAAGGATTTCCGCCGGATTTTTAGTACCGTAGATAATCTTAACCTTATTGAAATCTTCCCGTTTATCCAGCGTATAATCGATTAGAGATTTCAGCGGAGCCAGACCGATTCCGCCGGCCACAAATAATACATCTTTGCCTTTAAATACATCCACATCAAATCCATGCCCGAAGGGACCACGGATACCCAGACGGCTACCGGCTTCCAGCATATGCATTTTATCCGTTAACCGGCCGGTGGCACGCACGGTCAGCTCAAAATTGGGAGATCTGGTCGGCGATGAGCAAATTGAAATCGGTGCTTCACCAAATCCGAACAGCGAAACCTCCACAAATTGACCCGGTTTATGATTCAAGGGCTGATTTTCCGGCATGGCAATCTGAAAACGTTTTTCCATTGCTGTTAATGTTTCCACACTGAGTATATCCGACATTACCGGATAGTACAGATCTTTCTTTTCATATACGACATTTTCCATTTTCATGCATCCTCTTAATCTGCAAACTAAATGACTTGTTTTTGCTGGCGGTCGGCGTAATCATCAATCAAATTGTTAATAATTTTGGTTATGCTGATATCCGCCGGGCAGTATTTACTGCACCGGCCGCAACCGACGCAATGCAATTCGCCTGATTTATTGGTTATGTATTTAAACTTACGATATAAACGATGCCGCGTCCTTGAACTAAGCTTTTCCCTGAAATTTTCATTACCGGCCACTTCGGCAAAAGGATTGAGCATACAACCGTCCCAAAAGCGTTCCCGCTTGCCTTCGGTAGCATTGATCTCAACTTCATCACGCACATCAAAACAATAACAGGTGGGACATAACAGATTACAGGTACCGCATCCTACACAACGCTCAGCCACTTCTTCCCACACCTTGGAATCGTAAACATGTTCAAAAATTTGCGGCAGACGATTATAATGATATTTAATTTTGTTGGTAAATTCCGGTTCTTCTTTGGTGACCGGTATATCGACCCGCTTTCCTTTACCAAATTCCTTCATCAATTGCTGACCGGCAGCATCGATTTCATAAACATAATACCCGTTATCCGTCTTTTTAAAGTAAAGACTAAATCCGTCAACGGAATCGATATCAATACCCAGGGATTTGGAAAAATGATATTCGTCCGGTTCATACGAGATACCAATGAATGTTGATTGTTCACGGCGGGTAAGATAGTTGGACTCGGGCTGACCCTGTTCAAATGTATAGTCCAGCCTCATTACGCCTTCCATTTCGTAAGCATGGATGCCGAAGAAAATACGCGGCTCGACGTTAATTTCGGATTCGGTAAAATTATTCTCATCGATATTGAACGATAAAAGGGTTTCCCGGGGCGGCAAAAAATATTTTTTCAATGGCTGAATGGTACGGGGGTATTGCAGGACAACATCTTTAACGTCACTGACTTCATCGTAAATGTAAGATGCCTCACCTTTGCGGTGAGGGGCGAATACTTTGCTCCTACCTTTCAGAAATTTAAGAAAATCGTAAGTGGCGTTCTCATCCAAAAACTGACATTTCATTTCATTAATATTATTTAATTTCTGGTTCATAAGCACTTCCTTTGTTATTCGTTTCTCTCCATTCTATTTTCAAATTTTATGCCAGTAGAATGGAAAGCACTTACTTTGTTAAGACGCGATTTTCGAGGATAGTAGACAGTAGACTTGTGAAATATTTCTCAGATATTGTAATATTTTTCACATATTTCTCAAATATCGGAAAACCCCATTTTTACTGGCCTGCAGCCGGTATGTGTATACTTACAAGGCGGTTCATTTTTATACAAATTTGTGTTTATACCATCGTTTTTTGGGGCCTAAACCGATGGTTTATTAATGTTTTCCCACCAGACTAAACAAACGGTTAAACAACCGTTTACTATGCAGAATCCATTTAGCCTGCCCTTCTTCGATAAATTCATTAACAATACCGGCCATTTCCGGGGTCCTCAAGTATCCAAATATATTGTGGGGAACCGCTTCTTCGTTATACACATACGTATTATCAACCCGGATATCTTGCACGCCAACACCGAAATCATTCGGATGAAACTTCTTGCTAAAATCGGCTTTACGGGCAATTTTATCCTTCTCATCATATAAATTATACCACTGGCGGGTAATAGTAGACGGTACATAAAGGTGTTTGTTGTTGTGACCGGGATCTTCTTCCGCCTGCAACCGGTGGAAGACGAACGGCAGAGTCAATGGCGCGCCGATGGTAATAAGTGTATGCACATTGATATTTTCCTGTAATTCCGTCAGCACTTCAAAAGCAATAATTGCGCCCATGGAATGGGCAATCAATAAGATTTCATCATCCTTATGCTGTTGCAACTTTTGCCGTAGACGCTTCTGGATGGATTTTTTTATGGCTGTCCTTTTCGTCGTCTCGGTTCGATGATCATGATCCATGCCAAAATAAATATAGAAATCCTTAAACCTATTACGCAGAAACCAGTTGGTGAGGCCGGGAATTCTACTGAACATTTTATCGCCCATTAAATGGCGGTATACATGATCGCTCATTTTTTGTTTTAAAGCAGTGTGCGCCGGCGTTTGGATGTCCTTTAAAGCCACGTATGGGTGGCTGACATATAAGGGATCGGTTTCACTTTCTATAAAGGGATTCTGCGGTTGGTCATGCAGACAGTCCGCCCAGTACACGAGGGCAAATTTTAAAAACGGATGGTGGTGCCCGATCATGCGCAGACCTTCCAACAGAGCCTTGCGCCACCACATCTCCAGAATCAATTGCGGCGGTTTGTTTTTTAATCCGTGTATGCCAATCAGTATTTTACCCATAACCATCCAATCTGCTGAGAACAATGATGCCTTTTGTGTATTAGCTTATCCTGACCCATGTCCTTTCATACCGATGCTTCTAAGATATTTGACAACCCGTTTAATAACAAACCAAAATAATAGTTGTGTATGTAATTCAAACCAACCTGCTGTTCATGCAATCGCAGATGCTTTATGATTATTTGATCGTCCGTTAGGATGGGTATTATTCATTTAAAGAACATTCAACGCTATTAAGGATACGCTCGCAAGAGCTATATACTCCGGTGAGATTATTCTATAAACTTTACAATCAGGTAAGTTTAATTGCTCAGGTAGGGCTACAAGATGGTAGCTAATGGTAGCCGATTTTAGCTGGTTGTGAGGAGATGAGCATTTGCCCCCTCCCCACCAGCTCTTGCGGGAGTACGTGGGAGTCGAACCCACCTGAGACGCAATCGCCTCACACGCGGCTTTGAAGGCCGGGAGAGCCACCGGGCCCCATCTACCCCCAAATAATCATAAATATATATAAATTTATCTAACGCTTCAACTACCCGGTTTATGAAATTCTAATACCGACGCCGCTGCCGACCTCCGGGCCCTCCGCCCCGACGGTTATTATTTTTCTTTTTTGGTCGTGCTTCGCTGACGACTAAACCACGGCCCTTTACATCCTGGCCATTCAAACCGGAGATAGCCTCCACCCCTTCGGCCTTCTTGTCCATTTCCACAAAACCAAAACCCCGCGATTCCCCGGAATAACGGTCTTTGATAACAGTAGCCGATTTGACCGGACCATACACTTCAAAGGCCTGGCGCAAATCGTCATCGCTCACATCTTTGGATAAATTACCCACGTATAAATTCATCAGTTTCTTCCTCATTTAGTTGTATTAAAATGTTATGCTACCTGTCCGCCGGGTCGATTGCAGATTTTAGGTCAAG
>WJIP01000151.1 GCA_014730185.1 Caldithrix sp.
ACCAAAGATCGTAATGGCATCATCGATATCCGCCTGGGAAGGTTGGAAACTAAAAAAACGATTTATATTGATATCTCCGATAATGGCAAAGGAATCGAATCTCAGAATAAAAAGGATATCTTTGTTACCGGTTTCAGTACAAAAAAGCGGGGGTGGGGACTGGGTTTAAGCCTGGCCAAAAGGATTATTGAAGACTATCATAAAGGGAAATTAAATTTAAAAGAATCCAAACCCAATGAGGGGGCCACTTTTCGGATTTTGCTGAAGCAATAAAGATGAACCTGTTTATACAACACTGATAAAGAAATCACAATCTTGATTTAAAAACCAGATTTCATTAAAATTCCGGTTTATTATCAAAAAAAGAGGACTGCATTTTGACCGAACAAAGGCAGAAAGAATTCTCTGAGCTGGTTGAACCGCATTTGTCTTCGCTTTACAGCACCGCCCTGCGAATGACACATAATCAGAATGATGCGGAGGATCTGGTTCAGGATACCTTATATAAAGCCTTCAGAGCTCTGGACCAGTTTCAAAGAAATACGAATTTCAGAGCCTGGGTATTCCGTATTTTAGTAAATACTTTCATCACCGGATACAGAAAGGCTGTAAAACAGCCTCAGAAGGTTAGTTATGATGATCTTGAGGAATTTTTCTTATATAAAAAATTAGATGACACGGTTAGTTTACAGGAATCATCTAAAGAAGACTTTTTGGATAATTTTTTTGATGACGATGTTAAAGGCGCCCTGGATAGTCTTCCTTACCAGTTTCGATTGGTGGTCTTATTATGCGATGTCGAAGGGTTCTCTTACAACGAAATATCCAAAATTATTGACGCTCCTTTGGGAACGGTAATGTCCCGTTTGTACAGAGGACGGCGTCTGCTGCAACGTTCTTTATGGAATTATGCTAAAAAAAGGGGGTATGTTACCGATGAAGTCAAAAAACGCTCATAAGGACCATTTTGATTGTGCCGAAATCGAAGAATTGGCTCAGAAATATATTGATGGGCGGCTTACCGATCATGAAGATAAATTGTTCAAAGAACATCTGGAATACTGTGTTCCTTGCGATAAAAAACTAAAATTTGAATTACAGCTCAAAGAGTTTGTCCAGCTTAAATCCAAAGAAGAGGTACCAACCGAAAAATTAAAACGTAAATTAAACAAACTTTTTGAGGAGCTAAATTAATTTTTAATTTGCAGTTGCAACGATTGATTAAAAAGATAATTTCTTAATTTTATTTGATCAAAGAAGGTTCTCCCCATTTTCGACTTTTTTTGTACACTTAATACAATATCCTGTGGAACCCAAATTTCATCAGACTGCATCCACTCAATAGTTAGCTGAAAACCGCTTTCGACCTCATCTCCAATTTTTGTTTGTACCATCCAGCCTTCACACAGCCATTTGGTTTTGATTGTTCTGAACTCCGGCAAAATGGTCAAGCTCTTGTTTTGCTGGGGATACTGGATATCAATTCTCAAACACAGACCATTATGGCCAAAAGTATGGTATACATTTGTTGTTTGCCCTCCTATGTCCGTGCTATAATCAACTTTTACAAAACGTTCATCATGGGTGAGCTGATAATTGTCTGGAATGGTGCGATATAAACCGTTTATATAAAATCTTTGCAAGTCGATCAATATACCTTTCATTTGTTGTTTCAATGCCGAAACCAGCATACCGTACTGCTCGGCATAAGCATCTTCCATAGTGGGTACGCCCTTTTCAGATAAGTAGAGTTTTCCGGGATTAACCCAAATAAATTGCAATGGAAAAACTTCCCGATTAGCCCATGCTGAGTCTGCAAATACTTCCATTTTAGCACTGGTCACTAATGCGGTTAAATTCTCTTTTGAGGTTCCGGCAAGCGTGTAATAAGAATCTTGTAAATTCTGAAAAAAACGTTTTTCATTAAATGTATCTTCCTGGCCCATTAGATTTCCACTGGACACGACCCATAATAAGATAATAACCAATCGGTAACGACACATAAAAGGTTCTTCTGCTCCTTTGATATTTATAATGTTACGGTTGCTCTATATTGCTATTAATGATGATCTTTATTAATTTGTACGTTTATTTACGTGATTTTTTTAGCCATGAATTTAGAGACGATTACATTTAAAAACAATACATTAAGTATAATCGATCAGCAAAAATTGCCTGAGCACTTTACCTATTGGGCATTATCGGATATTGATGATGTCGAAAAATCCATTAAAAATTTGCATGTCCGGGGGGCTCCTGCCATTGGTATTGTGGCAGCTTATGGTTTATACATACATGCCGCTCAGCTTCATCAACAAAAACAGTTAACGGATGAAGCATTTATGCGTGGTGCTGATCGATTAAAAAATGTCCGGCCTACCGCCATTAATCTGCAATGGGCCGTTAAACAAATGGTAAATGTATACCAATCTTTGCGCCGATCTGGCGATGAAAAGTTGCTTTCAGCATTAAAAAAGCAGGCATCTTCCATTCACAAAGATGATAAACAGCGCTGTAATTCGATTGGTGATTACGGAAAAAACCTGATTCACGATGGCTTTAGTATCTTAACGCATTGCAATGCCGGCATCTTAGCTACCGGCGGAATGGGTACCGCTTTGGCTCCTGTTTATAAAGCGGCTGAAGAAAATAAATCCATCCATGTATATGTGGATGAAACACGGCCCGTTGGGCAGGGTGCCCGATTAACCTACTGGGAACTGGCCCAAAATGGGGTTGATGCCACGCTAATAACCGACAATATGGCAGCCAGCCTCATGCAACAAAAAAAGATTGATCTGGTTTTAGTAGGTGCCGACCGTGTTGTAAAAAATGGGGATGTGGCCAATAAAATTGGAACCTATGCCCTGGCTGTGCTGGCCCATTACCATCAAATACCTTTTTATGTTTGCGCTCCTTTATCCACATTTGACAATGCAACCGAAAAAGGTGATGAAATCATAATTGAAATGCGTGATGGGCGGGAAATTCTCAACCATTGGAACATAAACAGCAAGCTGCAATACAAGACTTATAATCCGGCATTTGACATAACACCTAATAACCTGATCTCAGGAATTGTTACCGAAGAAGGAATTAAATTTAATCATTCAAACCATTTAAATATTTAAAGGAGTTCATTATGAAAAAGGTAATATTCTTATCTCTAATCTCAGTGCTAATTGTATCGATTCTTTCCTCATGCCGCCCGCCGGAATTGGAAGGCGCTTTTGTCGATTATGGTGCGGGCCGTATTGACAAGGCATTAGAACTGGCAAAGGAAGCTACAGAAAAATATCCGGCAAATCCGGAAGCCCCCTTTCTGCTCGGTAAAATCTATGCTGATAAGGAACAATACGATAAAATGGTAGAAGCTTTTGATGAATCATTGAACAGAGGAGATGCACATAAAAAAGAAATTCAGGATTTAAAAAATTATCATTTTCAAGCCTTATTTAACGAAGGCGCCAAGAAATACAACGCATACACCAAATTGGAAGACCGTACAAGTGAAAAAGCCACCAAAACCCTGGAAAGTGCCATCGATAAATTTCAAAACGCTCTGTTAATTAAAGAAGATTACAAGGCCAATGAATTGACGGCTTTCTGCTACACCCTGCTGGATAAAAAAGAAAAAGCCTTGCCGCACTATAAAAACATGACCGAAGTCCAGCCCGATACAGCCCATGCATGGATCTCTCTGGCCAATTATTACTACAATAATAGTGAGTATGATAAATCCAATAAAAATCTTAAAAAAGCTATCGAGATAGACCCGGATAATGAAGAGGCTATTGCCCTATTAGCCCAAACCTATGATATGCAGGATCAGAGAGACCAGGCAATTAAATATTACAGTAAAGCGATTGAAGTGAACCCGGATGAAAAAGCATATCCGTTTAATCTGGGATTGCTCTATATAAAAGCCACAAGCAGCGATACGACATTGGATCAAGAGACTAAAACCGATTATTATAAACAAGCCAGCAAAAATTTTGGCAAAGTTACCGAACTCGATCCTGAGATGAAGGATCCGTTTAAACTCAAGGCCCAGGCTGAAATCCAGCTTAAAAAATTTGAGGAAGGATTAGAAACAGCAAACCGAGCACTGGAATACTTTCCGGAAGACGGCGAACTGTGGTTCTTAAAAAGTGTTTGTCTGAGTAACCTCAATCAGAAAGACGACGCTGAAGAGGCTTACGAACGGGCAAAACAACTGGGATATGAATAGTAACCCTGATATTCAGGGCCTCATACTGTTTTCATACCTTGTAGACAAGGGATAAACGGATAAGTAGTACCCTATGATTAAAAAAAGGGCGATGTTTTCTGTCGCCCTTTTTCAATTATAAACGTCTTAAATATAAATGCTTGTTAGTTCTGAGTAAGATAATAAGACAATGCTTCCAGTTCGATGGACATATTTTCATTCTTCACCATTACATCCCCGGGAACTTTTATACTCGTTGGTGCAAAATTAAGAAATGCTCTTATACCGCAATCAATAAACTGATCTATGACCGATTGAGCATTTTTGACCGGCACTGCAATAATAACAATATTAATCTTTTCTTTTTTAGCTATTTCACAAACATCATCTATATGATGCACTTTTAATCCTTTAAGCTCGCTATTAACTTTTTGCGGATCGTTATCAAAGATGGCTTTAATAAAAAATCCCTGTTTTTTAAATTCGCCGTAGTCAATTAAAGCCCGGCCAATATTTCCAATACCCGCCAGAGCCACATTCCAATTTTGTTTAAGCCCCAGTATACGACCTATTTCATCTTTTAGTGCTACCGTATTGTATCCCAGGCCGCGCTTACCAAAGGTGCCGAAAAACGATAAATCCTTACGAACCTGAGCAGAAGTAATACCGTTAAGATCCGCAATTTTTTCCGAAGAAACGGTTTGTACTTTCTGTTCGATTAACTCACCCAGTGTACGGTAATAGGTTGATAACCTCCCTATGGTGGAATCCGAAATCTTCTTCATTGATCCACTCCTTTTTTCAATTTTGCTATCTTAATACGCACTATTCACTATTGTTTTTCTGAAACACCCTCAAAAAAATGCTTAGCTTAATGAATGCAAACTTACTTATATATATGATATGGTCATAACTTAGAATGCGGTAAAATAAATCCTTAGTCTTTAGCTGAATAAGGCAAGACAATATAACAGCTCCCATTAATCCTGTGAAGCTTTCTATTCAATTGACATAATATTGTAATATTTTTAACAAACCAAAGCAATACAATGACAAAAAAATTATGTGATCTTAATTTAATAAACCATATTGTTAACAATACCTGTTTTTTTATCCATTCAAAATACTCTGTAATTTTTGTTACTCGAGTTGATCTTCTTCAATTACAGCTTCAATTTTGGCTACATCGCTGACACGGTCGTTTTCAGAAAGGCGGATTAATTTTACTCCCTGCGCATTTCTGCTGTAACTGCTTATATTTGCCGTATTTTGCCTTATCACAATACCTTTGCTGGTAATGATGATAAGATCTTCTCCGTTTGTGATTTCCAGGGCCTGTACCATGCGGCCCGTTTTTGAGGTTAGCTTCATGGCAATTAATCCACTACCCCCACGATTTTGCGACCTGAAATCCACCACTGATGTAAGTTTGCCGTAACCCGTTTCAGAAACGGTTAAAATATTATATTGATCGTGAACAACAAGCATGGAAATCACATGATCATCTTCATTTAAACGGATGGCCTTAACACCCGTAGCCGTGCGCCCCATTTCTCTTACATTCTCAGCGGCAAAGCGAATACCCTTACCATGTTGGGTTAGAAACATAATATTAGTTTTGGCATCGGCCAATTTGGCGGCTATAAGCCGGTCATTTTCCCTAAGATTGATCGCAATGATGCCGTTTTTCCTGGGCCGACTAAAAGCTTGCAGGGTGGTACGTTTTACAATACCATGGCGGGTTGCCATCACAATGCTGCGCTGGTCATCAAATTCTTTTAAGGATAAAATGGCATTGATACGCTCTGAAGAATTGATATCAATTAAGTTAACCACCGGCCTACCTTTTGATGTCTTTTTCCCGGGCGGAATAGCATGGACTTTCAACCAGTAACATTTACCGCTGTCGGTAAAAAATAAAATGTATTCGTGCGTATTGGCCACAAAAAGATGTTCAATAAAATCACCGTCTTTGGCCACAGCGCCGATTACACCTTTCCCTCCGCGTCCCTGACTGCGATATTCCGAAACCGGGAAGCGCTTGATAAAACCGAGATGGGAAACGGTAATAACCACATCCTCATCGGCAATCAGATCTTCTGCCGTAAAATCGTATACCGATGAAATAATTTCGGTTTTGCGCTCATCACCGTAGCGCTTCAGGATTTCATTAAGTTCATCTCTTACAATTTGTAATTGCAATTCCGTGCTGGCTAAAATGGCTTTTAAGCGCTCGATTTTCTGTATTAATTCCCGGTATTCTTTTTCAATTTTATCTCTTTCCAAACCGGTTAAGCGCTGTAACCGCATTTCCAGAATTGCTTTGGCCTGAACTTCACTCAAAGAGAACCGCTCAATAAGGCTTATTTTAGCGGTGTCTGGGCTTTCTGATGTTTTAATAATTTCAACGATCTCATCGATGTTATCAATGGCAATACGATAACCCTCTAAAATATGAGCCCTTTTCTCGGCTTCATCCAACTCAAATTTGGTGCGGCGAACGATCACATCAATGCGATGATTGACAAAGTGTTCGATAATTTCTTTCAGATTAAGTACCTGCGGACGACCGTTTACAAGAGCCAGCATTATGATACTGAATGTGCTTTGCATAGGCGTATGCTTGTACAGATAGTTGAGAACAAGCTGGGGTTCAACATCTTTTTTCAGGTCTATCACAATGCGTAGACCCTCCCTGTCCGATTCATCCCGCAAATCGGCGATACCCTCAATACGTTTTTCTTTAATCAGATCGACAATTTTGTTGATAAGCGTCAGTTTGTTAACCTGATAGGGAATTTCACTGACGATGATTGTGGATTTGCCGTTTTCCTTCTCTTCGATATCAACTTTTGATCTTACGGTGATTTTACCCCGTCCTGTGAGATACGCCTGTCGGATACCATCCACACCGTAAATGATGCCTCCCGTTGGAAAATCCGGCCCTTGTACAAATTGCATCAGTTCGGTAATATCGGTATTTCTGTCATCAATATACTGATTGATGGCTTGGATGATTTCTGTAATATTGTGTGGTGGAATATTGGTGGCCATACCTACGGCGATGCCGGATGCTCCATTCACCAGTAAATTGGGTACACTTGCCGGTAAAACGACCGGTTCATCCAATGTATCATCAAAGTTGCGGGAATAATCGATGGTTTGTTTTTTTATATCGTTGAGCAACTCTTCAGCCATTCGTTCCATGCGCACTTCCGTGTACCGCATTGCCGCCGGTGAATCGCCATCAACAGAGCCGAAATTACCCTGACCGTCAATAAGAGGATAGCGCATGGAAAAATCCTGGGCCATACGGACCATAGTATCGTAAACCGCCATATCGCCATGAGGATGATACTTACCCAGCACCTCCCCTACTATACGGGCACTTTTTTTATAGGGTTTATCATGCAATATACCCAGTTCATGCATGCCGAAGAGGACACGCCGGTGCACGGGCTTTAATCCGTCACGCACATCGGGTAATGCCCGAGAAACAATAACAGACATGGAATAATCCAGGTACGATTCGCGCATTTCATTTTCAATAAGAATAGGGAGAATGCGTTCTTTATCAGCCATATAATAGATTCCTTTTAAATATCCAAATTACGCACGTAAGCAGCGTTTTCTTCGATGAATTTTCTGCGGGGGGCCACCTCATCGCCCATGAGTGTCGTAAATAACTGATCTGCTTCAAAGGCGTTTTCCAGAGTGACTTGCATAATCGTACGTGTTTCCGGATTCATGGTTGTTTCCCACAATTGATTGGGATTCATTTCACCAAGCCCCTTGTAACGCTGTATATTAAGTTTACTTTCATCTTTATCCAGACCGTCGATGATTTTCTCCCGGTCTTTCTCGTTGAAGGCATAAAATTCTTCTTTTCCGTTACGGATACGGTATAATGGTGGCATGGCAATAAAAATATGCCCTTTTTCAATAAGTTCTTTCATATACCGATAGAAAAAAGTCAGTAGAAGGGTACGGATATGTGATCCATCCACATCGGCGTCGGTCATAATAATAATCTTGTTATAGCGCAGTTTTGCCAGATCGAACTCCTCAGACCCGATGCCGCTTCCCAGAGCTGTAATGATGGTTTTAATTTCGTCGTTGGACAGAATTTTATCCAGACGCGACTTTTCCACATTCAAAATTTTACCTTTCAACGGCAAAATCGCCTGAAATCGTCGATCACGGCCCTGTTTAGCTGACCCACCAGCGGAATCACCCTCAACCAGATAGATTTCACTGATGCTCGGATCATTAGAAGAACAATCCGCCAGCTTTCCGGGAAGAGAATGGCTATCCAGAGCGGTTTTACGTCGGGTCAATTCTTTAGCCTGTCTGGCCGCTTCTCGTGCCCGGGCAGCATTTAAACATTTTTCAATGATTTTTTTACCTTCCGCCGGATTACGTTCCAGGTAATCATAAAGGAGCTCGTTAACCGTGGATTCCACCGCACCCCGCACCTCGGAGTTACCCAGTTTGGTCTTGGTTTGCCCTTCAAATTGCGGTTCCGTGACCTTTACAGAAATAATTGCGGTTAATCCCTCACGAACATCATCTCCGGTTAAACTAATTTTATCAGTCGTTTTAATCAGATTATATTCCTGGGCATAATAATTAATCGTTCGGGTAAGAGCCGCCTTAAAACCGGAAAGGTGCGAGCCCCCCTCAATAGTGTTAACATTGTTACAATAAGTTAAAATATTTTCGGTGTAAGCTGCATTGTATTGCAGGGCGATCTCAATAGGTGTGTCATCCCTTTCGCCTTCGAAATGAATGGGAATTTTATTGATGGGTGACCGGGATTCATCCAGATATTCGACAAATTCCACCAGACCACCGGCATATTGATACACTTCCTCTTTTTCGGTGCGTTCATCTTTAAGCGTAATTTTTAAATTTCGATTTAAGAAGGCCAATTCTCTTAATCTGCCGGCTAAAATTTCGAATTTATACTGGGTATCGCTAAAAATGTCTCTGTCCGCCAAGAAACTAATTTTAGTACCGGAATTCTGTGATTTTCCGATTTCTTTCAACTCAGTCGTGGGCAGCCCCCGGGAATACTTTTGATGATAAATTTTACCGTTGCGGAAAATCTGCACATCGCACCATTCTGAAAGCGCATTTACTACCGAGGCGCCAACACCATGCAGACCGCCCGACACCTTGTAACTGTCTTTGTCAAATTTTCCCCCGGCGTGCAGCACAGTCATAATCACTTCCACAGCCGGTTTTTGTTCCCCTTCGTGAATATCGACCGGGATGCCTCTTCCATTGTCTTCCACGGTTACTGAATTGTCTTCAGAAATTGTAACAAAGATATCAGTAGCATATCCGGCCATGGCCTCATCAATACTATTATCCACAATTTCATAAACCAGATGGTGCAGACCCTTATTGGACACATCACCAATGTACATGGCCGGACGCATCCTAACAGCTTCTAACCCTTTCAGGACCTGAATATTATTTGCAGTGTAATCTTTTGTCGGCATTGGTTAACCTTATTTTAAATAAGTTTAATATCCTTGATTCTAACGGATAAATTTGAGCGGTTTATCCATTGAATAACATTCATTTTTTGATTTATCAATTCCTGTTTCCATGCATTGGATTTTGCGCGTAATGTTAACACTTGGTTTTCTAATTTTACAGGCTCTGAAACCTTATTAAGGGGTGGTTCAATTAAGTATTCCCAATTTTCGCGCAACATTTTTTCGAAGTATGGCTCTTTTAAATTGTATTTACCCAGCACTTTGTAGAGCACCGAATGCATTGATTTAAAGTCCTTTTTCACTGCCATACCATTCCATTCTCAATATGATACATTTGATTCGGTGATACGTTCATATGATCGAATTTATCACTTAAAGTCGTTGTAATAAAAATCTGCCCCATATCATCCAGGCTGGCTAGTAACCGGTGGATGCGGCCCTCGTCCAGTTCACCAAAAATATCATCCAGCAAAAATATAGGTTTTTCATCGATTTTGGACCGCATAAATGCGCTTTCCGCCAATTTAAGTGCAATCAGACAGGTCTTATTTTCGCCTTGCGAACCGAACGTTTTGATGGGATGATTATCCTTCAAAAAGATAAAATCGTCGCGATGAGGGCCATTTAAGGTATTCTCGCGCTCGATATCATTTGAGACATAATCCGTTAACCTTTGCAGATAATGTTCTTCAAGCCTTTCCCTGGAATACTCTCCAAGGTTTTTCAAAATGTTGGTTTGATATCGCACCCAAATACTTTCCTGCTGATCCGAAATTTGCTGGTAAAATTGCGTAATAGACTGATTCAGAAAATCCTTTAATTGCTGACGGTGATAAACGATATAGGCGCCGTGTTCAATTAACTGAACATCCCAGGGCTGTAAGTCCGTCTCTTTGCTCCGTCCCTCTTTGATTTCACTCAACAGTTTATTTCTCTGGGCAAGGGCTTGTTTGTACTTCTGCAACGACTTCAGATACAAGGGGTTGACCTGAGCCAGCATTATATCTACAAATTTCCGCCTGCTACCGGGCAAACCGTACATAATATCCAAATCTTCCAGTGACAATAAAATGACAGGCACCGTACCGATAATCTCTGAAAATTTGGAAATTTTATTGCCATTTAAAAAAATATGTTTGCCCTCCCTCTCGGAGTAATACAACCGCAACATGAGGATATGATTTGTATCTTTCGAAGACTTAAACCGGCCGCTCACATCTAGGTATTCTCTATCATACTGAAGTATCACCTTATCGGTAGCCACTCTGAAACTTTTGGTGATGGCTATTAAATAAATTGCTTCTAATACCGAGGTTTTTCCTTGTCCATTATTACCGTGGATAATATTTAAATGCTTGTTAAACGAAATCTGTTGTTCAGCCAAATTTCTGAAATTGAGCACCTTCAGTTCTTCAATAAACATCCGTCAACTGTTTAATCTTACCGGCATGATCAGCATTAAAATTTCCTGTGCTTCATGTTTTTCTGCAGGGAATATTAATCCGGGTCCGTCAGCATCTTCAAAAACAAAACGTATTTGTTCGTCATCCAGATGCCTTAATATATCCAACAAATAATGCGCATTGTAAGCAATCTTTATCTCGTCGCCTTCGTACTGACAATTGACGCTCTCATTAGCCTCTCCCCCAAAATCGATATCCTGAGCATCGATAACCAATTTTTGCGGCTGCAATTGTAAACGGATTTGGTTGGTCATGGGATTAGAAAAGAGCGATACCCTTTTAAGAGAAGCAATAAAATCATTCCGGTTAATTATCATTTCGCGGGATGAATCTTCAGGAATAACACGTGTGTAATCGGGATAGGGATCTGTGATCAATCTCGAATAAATTTTAGTGCCGGGTAATTCAAACAAGACATGATTATCGCTAATAACCATTTCATGGTTTCCATCGTCAGGCAAATTACGTCCCACAAAATTGAGGGCCCGGGTAGGAATGATAATCTCTCTTGTGAATCCGGGGTTTTCATAGTCCATATTCACAAATTTAACCATGCGGTGTCCATCCGTAGCAACCATACGAAAATCTTCTTCCAGAATCTGGCAATACACGCCTGTCAAAGCAGGGCGTAAATTATCAGTGGAACAGGCGAATATGGTCTTTTCGATCATTTCCTTAAATCTTCTGTTGTCGGACTGAAATTTAGTTTCCGATTCCACTTCCGGCAGACCGGGAAACTCATTTCTGCTCTGTCCGGATAATTTATACTCCCCAAAATCGGAGTGCATCAGTATTTTGTAATCTTCATCAAGGTTCACCTTTAACTGGATATCTGGCATTTCCCGGAGAATATCCATGAGTAGCTTACCGGGTACCGTTGCAGCACCTTCCTGCTCAATGGAGCAATTTGTCCAAGCGATTTGCGTAATTTCCAGATCGGTCGCTATAATTTTCAGGGTACTATCTTCCGCTATCAAAAGAACATTATAAAGGATATCCATCGTCGATTTGGCCGGAATTACATTAATTACCTTTTGCAAAGTCTTGTAAAAATCGTTGCGTGCCACTGAAAAATTCATTTGCCCTCCATCCCTATATTTAAACGGTTTAAGTTAACTAAAAATATGTACTTTTGCAAGATTTTGATGCCTCTGTGATCCATCTCTCCGATAATATTAGCAGCGTTCTATTTTGGGGCATTTAGAAGATTTTTTTCAACAGACTCACTGGGAAAAGGACTGTACATTTATATTGATTTTGGATTTGCCTTTTTGTACGATATGTAAGGTTTTCAGGGCTCCTTAATAGAGAAGAAAATCGCTTTTGCCGCTTTGAAAAAAAGCGGTGGTATGTTGAGACGCTATTACCGTTTCCGACACTAAATTTTGTTTAAACTTAAGATTAAACAAGAAAGTTCATCTATGATTTTAAGACAATCCTTCATTGGCGTTCTTTTGATAATTCAATTTTTAAATGCCGCACCGTTCGATAGCACAAAATCTGTCAAGTTTGAGCTGCACTACGGCCATGGCAATTATTACAACGCCCTCTTCAGCGGTGACGGACTCGCCGACAAGGAGTACTATCATGAATTCTTGGTAAATGTCGAGCGCAATCTCTTTAAAGAATTCGGAGTTCATTTTCTATTGCACGCCGCTAATAACCAAGAAACCGGTCGCGGGACATGTGATGGCGAGGTGGCATATAATTATGATATCAGATCATCTGCTTATCTGGCGGCCCTATCCCTTCATTTCCACTGGACATACTTTGGTTTAAACGTTGGGGTCATCGGCATGACAAGAGATCGCGGCTTTTGTGATAGTGGATACTTTGAACAATTGGTTTTACCCACACTTGATATTAGAATGGGTTTGATGAATCAATTATATTTAATTGATTATGTCCTTAACTCAGAAGAATATGGATTAATTGTTTATTTATAATTGATTTATCCATTTGTTGCTCATATATTAGGTGTACTTATGTACATTTAATATGAGGTGTTTCATCATGAAACCAGGATTGTTTGAAT
>WJIP01000152.1 GCA_014730185.1 Caldithrix sp.
ATGCAGGGGCTGCACCCGTAAATACAATCGTACAGGAAATTAAAGGAAAATTAAAAGAAATATAAAACGTATGGATATGAATAACGCTTTTTACGATCAGGATTATTATAAATCATTTCACGAAAAATTGATGCCACTTCTGCAGGGTAAAAATATCCGGCAGGTGGACATGACTTATCTTAAAAAAGAAGCCAGACGATTTGCCAACAAGACGAAAGAAGATTCTCACGTCTGGTATTCTAAAATTTCCAGCCGGATGGCCCAGAAAACCGTCTATTTGGGTGGAGAACGGGTTCAACTACCCAAGCCACTGGATAGCCAGATTGATGTTATCGAAAATGCTAAGGAGGAACTGGAAAAAGTATTACATCTGGTTAAAAATCTTCCGTTTGTACATATTCGCCGGCAAATGGGGCATAATGATACTTTTAATCCGGTCTGTAATTTGTATGTATCGGTGGCCGATCCACGCAACGTACGAAATGCCTATATGTGGGCCAGTACTATGTTTGATACCTCGCGCCGACCGGGTCCGGAAATCACCATGATACATATTCCGGAAGAACATATCATGCGGGCGCAGATTCTCTCTTTTCCAGAATATAATTTAAATATTGCCCTGGGTACTGATTACCTGGGCGAAGATAAAAAAGGTTTTTTACGCCAGGCCATGTGGCTGGCTGATGAAGCAGGTATGTTGGGTCTGCATTCCGGTTCAAAAATTGTAACCGTACGGGATCCTATGGAAAACCGTTTGAAACGATTCGGAGTTTTCCTGTTCGGTATGACGGCGACGGGAAAATCCACCTGGTCATGCCATCAATTGGGATTGGATCATGACAGGGGAGAAAAAACTGAAGTGTGTCAGGATGATATCGTCTTTCTGAAAGATGACGGGTCCGCTTTGGGATCGGAGAATAATTTTTATGTTAAAACCGATGTGGAAGAGAAATTTCAGGAAGCGATGTACAATGCCCTCATACATAAATCCGCTTTGCTGGAAAATGTAATGTTTAAGGGCGATGGCTCTGTGGATTTTCTTGATGAAAGTTTGTGTGGTAATGGCCGGGCTGTTTTGTTTCGTGATCAACTAAAAGTGCACCATGGAAGAAAAATGCTTGGCATAAGCGCACCTAGTGTAAACTTACCTACCCTGGATGAAATGGACGGCCTGGTATTCGCTTTTATAACCCGCCGTAATACCATTATGCCATTTTCTCAAAAATTGACACCGGAGCAGGGGATATTGGCTTATTTGTGGGGTGAATCCACGCATAGTTACGCCTCTAATCCGGAAAAGGCCGGTGAATCGGTACGCATAGTAGGCACAGATCCATTTATTGTCGGATCACGCGGGCGTAAGGTCAATCGGTTTCATGAAATTGTTATGAAACTGGTGGAAAAGTTTGGTGATAAAGTGCAGTTTATGATGTATAATACAGGAGGTATGGGCGAAATATTAGAAACCTATGAGAGCAATGGACAGAAGAAAAAACGTTTGGTTCGTAAAGCCGATCGGGTGCCCATCAATATTATGGCCGCTATTCAACGCGGCGATTTGCGGGGTGTAAATACGTATGAGCCCGGGATTCTTGGTACTCAATCCATAGCAACTGTAGAGGGTCGTACCATACCCGAGTATGATGTTTATAAATATTACGACAAGGAACAAATTGATTACTATATCAAAGATTTGATAGAAGGAAGACGTAAATATACGGATATTATTGCCAGTGAGGGGTTAAAACCGGAAATCATCCGGTCCGCAGAAAAAGCATTTAAATTTGAACCACAACGTAAAGCGCATTATGTAAACGGGAAACAAATACAAGGGGATAAAGAGGAACCGGTGGTAGTCGTCAAAACCGATGAGTCCGTATCCCGTCCGCGTCGACCGGGAGTATGGCGTTGGCGCTAATGGTGCTACTATTTTATATACTTCAATAATTATTCATACCTCCTCAATAGTACAAATGTGCATTTGTGAATAAATAAGCTTCACTTGATGTTATAAAGATTTGTGCTTAGAATGCATCAGTAGACAATTAATTACAGTTGTTGCAATTATTAGGGCCAATAAATGATCTTGATTAACTGATCTGAATGTTAAACAAATTGAAATGAATATTATTTCACATGAACAATGAACGTACACATGATTTGTTTGAACCAGTAATAGAGGATATGGAACTGCCGCCCGTGCCTATTAGCACATTATCTAATCGTGCACTATGGGAGAACTTTGGTGTAAAATATAACCTCTTTTCCAGTGCAGTTATTTTCATGTTTACCCGTTTGAGTGGTTTTTCTCAGTTCTATAAAGAATTAGAGAATCAAATTGATTACTACCTAAGAACCGTTGATACCCGCAGCAGTGCTGTTTTTAATCCCGTGATTGCCGCCTCGCTGGTCATCGAGGATGCCCCTGCTAATGTTAATGCATATGAAAGGGCAGCCGGACTTATTTTAGCGGCCCGGGAATTTTATGAAAATATACAGAACAGTAACATTTCGCCGGACACACATAAGGGCATTCCCCTTGAAATGGGAGAATATCCCAATTTTTTTTCAACCTCTCAGGTAATAGAGAACGGTCGTGCACGTCTTTTTAAAAGTGCACAGACGGATTCTCTTACAATTATCGTTAAAAAGCAAATATTTATTCTCCCACTTTGGAAGGATGGTGCAACGGTATCTTATAGCAGCTTATGCCAAGTACTGGAACAAATAGCTGAAGAAGCTGACCGAAATTCAAAAACTAATAATAATTCACCGGCTATTCTAACGGCTGCACCCAATGCATTTCAGATCAAAGCTTTTAGTGATTTGCAAAAAGAGGCTGTAAACAGTCAATCCATGGATAAAATGAAACACAGTTTTTTTACGGTCATTCTGGAACCGGATCAGTATCCCGAAGGTAATGAAGAGGTTTTACGGAAAGGACATGCTTCGAACTATGCTAACCGCTGGTTTCATTCCAGTTTTCAGATGATCAGTTACGGTAATGGAAAAGCATGTTTTATATGCAGCTTCAGTGCTTATCTGACCGGAAATGTAATGGTGCGGGGATCTTCGGAAATACAGAAAAGGGCAAACAAATATTATCAAAATCAAAGCCAGCCGGCAAAGGAAATTACTTATCATTATGACAAATTACAGTGGCAGGTCAAGAGAGAAACTATTGAAAATGCCCGGACAGTTTTGCATAAATTTCTATATGAAGAGAAGGCTACATTCACTATCGATGGTAAAGGAACACAATGGTTCGAGGCTAATCAGCTGAAACCCGTACCCACATTTACGGCCGCATTGCAGATAGCTTTACATCGAATGATCACCTCCGGAGTGCGCATATTGCAGTTTATGTCCATGTCAAAATATTGTTGTATGGATGTGATTACCGGTAATGTATCAACCGCTGATTTGATTTCGTTTGCCGATTATATGACCTCGGATGATAAGGACAAGGATCATGCACGCAAATTATTGGATAAAGCGATTGCCTCCCAGGTTGAGGCTATACGTCAATGCCGAAGTTTCTTACCCCTGGAAGAAATTATTCCTCTCTATTTCTCGACTCAGCCTAAATGGAAAAAACGCTGGACAGCGTTATGGGCCATTGTGGGTGGCTTTATTCTGAGATTGTTTGGATTATATAAAATGCGTCCGAGAGAAGTAGTGATCTCACATCCTGAAATTTATAAAGAAATTCCATTGATAGGCCGCCCGGGAGTACGGATACCATACGTAAAATATTTTGGTTTGCATTATCAAATTCATGAACAATACACAACCATTACGATGATGCCGGGCATGCATTGGAATAAAACAAATGTGGAAACGGTAAGGGCCATTAGTGATGCGTTAGATGAAATCGGGGATATCGTACATTAACCGTTTTAGTTGATATAAATAATTATAATGAAAATTTTGAATCGTTTAATTCGACATGGTTTTGTTATCCAATGAAAAGTTTTAGAATCCGCCGGAATTTCAAAGCTGTGTGTTTTGCCTTAGTACTGATTGTGTTTGGCAATCAGCCGGTCAATGCTCAGAAAACGTCGATTATTGACACGCAGAAAGTGATTGAGCATCTTAACTATCTTGCAGACGATTCGCTTGAGGGTAGAGGGGTAGGCACATCGGGAGAAAGCTTAGCCGCAGATTACATTGTAGAACAGCTCAGAGGCATTGGTTTACAATCACTAATGGCCAATAATGCTTATAAGCAAAAAATTCCGATGCATTCCAGTATGCCGTTATCCTCTTCAAAATTGGTGTTGTATACGAAATCCGATACATTAAAATTGTCTCTAAATGAAGATTATTTTCTGTATAAATCCGGTGCCCAAACCTTCCATCCCACGCCCGTTCCTTTGGTCTTCGTAGGATACGGCATCATTGCCCCGGAATTCGATTATAATGATTATCAAACCGTTGACGTGCGTAATAAAATTGTAGTCTGCTTTGATGGAGAGCCAAAATCTTCCGATACTCATTATTTTGCAGGCCATGAACCTACTGTTTACAGTACAGCAGAAGCTAAACAAAGGTTGGCCATTTCCAAAGGAGCTATCGGCAGCATCATTATCCCTCTGAATTATAAAGATTTTAATATGTATTGGCAAAAGCAATCCCGTGTATTTTCTTTTGAAGATGTTAGCCTTGCATCACGGGTGTCCGGTCATCTGAGTCTTTTGCTTCATCGCGCCATAGTACCTTCTTTATTTAAAGAGGCCCCTCTCTCATGGGAAGAGGTTAATCAATTGAAAGAAGACCATGCAATGTACAGTTTTCCCTTAAATACCAGATTATCATTCAGAGGAGAATTCAAAGAGAGAGAGTTCATTGCATCCAATGTAATCGGTGTATTACATGGTGCAGAAACGAATTTGGATGAGCCCTATGTCGTTGTATCGTCCCATTTCGATCATTTGGGCGTTGGTTTACCCGTTAAAGGTGATTCCATCTATAATGGTGCGATCGATAATGCCATTGGCGTGGCAGCCACTCTGGAAATAGCCCGAACCCTTAAGAGGACGAGCCGATCATTATTACGTTCCGTTATATTCTTATTTGTTACGGCTGAAGAGAAAGGTTTGCTGGGCTCCCGCTACTATCTATCGCATTCACCCTTACCTCATTATAAGATAGCTGCCAATATCAATATTGATGGTATTGCTATTTTCGACCGTTTCAACAGTGTAGTGGGAGTGGGTAAAAATTATTCTGAGCTGGGCGATATTTTGGTCGCTATGGCGGAAAAATACGGTATGTATGCCACAGATGTGCCGGCACAATTCTTGAGTTTTGAATCATTTGCCAGGTCTGATCAAATGGCTTTTGCTCAGGCCGGCATCCCATCCATTTTAATAATGGATGGTCTGGACTATGAAAATTTAACAACTATGGAAGGATTGAAACGATGGCAGAACTGGATTGATAAACGATATCATACCCCCACGGATGATTTAAATCAACCCATTGACTATAGGGCTGTGGAACAACACGTGCAATTTTTGTATGATTACATCGTTCGGGTGGCCAATCACAATCAATCCATTCAATGGAATGAAGATGCTCCCTTTATTAATATCCGCTTACAAAGCCAGGCGGAAAAGCGATGAAAGCCATACCTTTGTTCAAAATTATAATTGTTTTCACTGGGCTTGCTGTTTTGCTGGCCTGCGGAAGCTTGATCAATCGCAGCGGAACAAAGGTCATTCGCATCGGCGGATCGGACACGATGTATATTCTGGGACAGGAATGGGCTGCGGCTTATATGCAGGAACATCCCGGCATTGCAGTTTATGTAGAGGCGGGTGGCACAGCCAGGGGATTTGAAAAATTGGCCCGAGGAGAGGTGGATATTGCTATGGCCTCCAGGGTTATTTTATCGATGGAGGCCAGTCATTTGGCTGATCAGTATCAAATGATTGGTGTATCTCATCTTGTGGCCAAGGATGCCCTCAGTATTTATCTGAATAAAAAAAATCCGGTATCCAATCTAACTCTTGAACAATTACGAAAAATCTTTACGGGAAAAATAAAAAACTGGATGGCTGTTTCAGGTATGCCAGCGCCTATTGAAGTTGTTATCCGACCGCCAAGTTCAGGTACAAGATTATACTTCAAAAAACATATTATGGCTGATGCAAATTATAGTCCAAAAGCCAAAATCCTCACGACGACTAACGCTGTTGTTCAGTATGTGGCGTCCGATACCAATGCTATCGGTTATGGCGGTATCTCATACGGAAAATCTGTAAAACATTGTTTAATCGAAGGTATTTCACCTAACATAAATAACATAAGAACCGATCAGTATCCTCTGACACGCTATTTATATCTGTATACGGTTAACAATCCTGCAGGTGAACTAAGAAATTTTATTGACTGGGTTATCCAAAGCAAGGGGCAACGTATTGTCAAAAAAGTCGGTTATATTCCATTATGGCAATTTTGAAAAGCGATTGTTCACGGCGTCCTTTATTATTCTTTTCGAATATTTCTTACTGACTTCGGAACTTTTTGCTCAATCGTTATATGGAGGCGCAGGTCATATTCCTGCATCCCATCAGGTGGACTGGACAACGGCCGGTATTCAATATCCTGAGCCGGTAGAGAAGGATACAACGCTTCGGGTAGACAATTTAAATGGGGCGGATGACAGAGCACTGATCCGGCAATTAAACAAGGCCCGCCAATATGATAAGGGCAATGTTATCATCTTGTTTGCAGAGGGTAATTATTTATTTAGAGAAACGATTGTTCTGAATCAACGAAAGGATAATAAGATTATTTTTCGCGGTCAAGGCCCACGGACGGTTCTCAACTTCCGGGTAGGCGATCAAAACCGGTGTTTCAATATCGAAGGCGATCCCGTTGGGTCCATATTCAAAGTTACATCTTCTCTCAGGAAGGGAGAACGTGAACTCATAATGCCCAATGAAGGAGAATTTGAAGCAAATAATTGGATTCACCTCTATGAGTATGACTTCCCAACTCTACACGATGGATTTCCGCGGAATGCCGTTGGACAGGTTGTACCCATAAGTGCGGTTCAGGGATCTAAACTTTATTTACAGTACGCGGTCTCCAAAAAATTGCAACATCAACTGCAGTTAAGAAAAATACAACCTATACATGGCGTGGGTATAGAAAACCTGAAAATCATTCGTCAGGATCGAGGGCATTCACGGAGCGGTTCAACTATTTATTTTAATTACGCTGTAAATTGCTGGGTACGGAATGTAGAGGTATATCGGACGTGTAAGAACCACATAGTCATCCATCGAAGCGCGCATATTGAAATTAGGGGCAGTTTCTTTAATGATGCCAATTTTAATGGAAGAGGTGGTTTTGGTTACGGGGTTACATTAAGCAACAGCACAACCCGTTGCTTAATTGAAAATAATATTTTCAGAAAATTACGTCATTCTATGATCGTAAGCGCCGGCGCAAATACCAATGTTTTTGCATATAATTACTCTCGTGAGGTGAAGTGGAACGAAAACAGCATGGCTCCGGATATTTGCGTGCACGGTAATTTTCCATTTGCCAATTTGTTTGAGCATAATGTAGTTATGCATATTGAAGCGGATAAAAATTTTATACCCCATGGTCCCTATCACACATTTGTGCGTAATCGGTGTACCGGTTTGGATAATTTTGAACTGCGTTTCATAAAAGATGCGGCTGTACTGGGATGCGAACTGCACTATGGAATCAAAAAGCAAGAGGCGACATACTCAATCGATAAATATGCTAAGGCCCTGGGTCAACCGGGGGCTTACGATGAATGGTTTTTTGCTTCTCATCGATGGTTTTACGAGGCGGTTGGAAATCCGGTAATTAAACCATTTGCTGCACTGAAAGACACCTCTTATTTTTATAGCAAACGCCCCTATTTTTTGGATAGCTCATATACATTTCCAACTATAGGGCCTCCATCGGCTTATCTTTCACAAACCATCCCGGCAGAACAGCGCTACTATCAGCGATATCACAAACGACCTTCATGTTTTTTATACCGCTGGTTATCGGCTATATTTTAGGCGTCCCAATCCAGTAGGCTGCTATCTTTTGTTAGTAATGGTAAATAAACTTAACCAGCGTTTTGGCGTTCAATATTTACTCATTCAAGATTAACACTACATTCCATCAGAGATTAGAATTCATTTTGCGTCAACCGTACATGTTTAATTATGGGGTGGCTGAATTATCCTCCCGAAAGTGAAAACAATGCATTGCAAACGGGAACGATTGCAATTAATTGCGTTTACTTCTATATTTAAAAAGGAGGATTAAATGGGTACATTGCTTACTTCTATAATATTCTTAAGTCTGATAGGTGTGTTGGGCTTGTTTGCCTTTTTTAATTATATTATTCATAAAATATTTTTCCTATCCCACGTCTCCAATCAAGAATTACCAAAGGATTTTGACCTCGATGTCCGGGAATATTTTATTAAAACGCGGCACGACAAAAAGATTCAATTGTGGGATTTGAATAACAAAAGTAAGGGGCCTATTTTACTCGGGATTCACGGCTGGGCAAATAGCAGCAGTGTACTGTTACCTTTGGCCTCTGCATTGAATAAACACTGGCGCACTATCTTAATCAATGCCCGTAATCATGGGGACAGCGAAGATGACAGCATTGTCACTTTAATAAAGTACAAAGAGGATATCGAGAGCGTTATGCACTGGCTTGAGAAAAACGAAAAAATAGAAAATCGTCCCATAATTTTGTTTGGCCACTCTCTGGGCGGGGCTAGTGCTATGTTTACGGCTGTACGTAACAATAAAATCCACAGTGTTATCTCCATCAGCGCTTTTGCTGATTTGGAATTAATCCTGCGTAAAGGCATGGAGAAACAAAAGATGTTTCGGCCGTTTATTAAAAGTTTTCTAACCTATATAGAGTTTCGGACCGGCGAGCATCTGAATGATGTTACGCCCATATCAACAATTGCCCGTTATCAGGGGCCTGTGCTAATTGCTCATGGCGTGAAGGATGAGGTAATCGATGTGAAAGATGCCGAACTCCTTGTGCAAAAAGCGGATCGCGACAATGTAAGTCTCATTAAGATGGCAAACCATAATCATTCATCATTATTAAAAGATAGTGCGTTAGCGGAACATATTATTCAATTCATCAAGAACTATTTAACCGCTGAGCAACTTTGATTCTTATGAAATAATCTTTTATATTTCTGCCTTTTAAATACGGCAATCCGGAGGAAGGAGTTCATGTATAATTCTAAAGTTATTGGAGTGGGGAAGTACTTACCGGAACAGGTGGTCACAAACTTCGATCTGATGAAAATGATGGAGACATCCGATGAGTGGATAAAGGAACGCACGGGAATTGTGGAACGTCGATTTGCCGGAGAAGGTGAAACCACATCGCTTATGGGTGCAGAAGCCTCTAAAGAGGCTCTTAAAATGGCAGGACTTCAACCGGAAGATGTTGATTTTATTATATTTGCTACACTTAGCCCGGATTACTATTTTCCCGGATCCGGGTGTCCCATGCAAACCCATTTGGGTTTAACCGGCATCGGAGCTTTGGATATTCGGAATCAATGTTCCGGCTTTGTTTACGGAATGGCCACTGCTGACCAGTTTATTAAAACCGGAATGTATCAAACGATCTTACTGGTAGGGGCAGAGGTGCACAGCCGCGGTTTGAATTTATCTACAGAGGGTCGGGATGTGGCTGTGATTTTCGGGGATGGCGCCGGTGCTGTGGTATTGACGGCTACTGAGGATGAAAATAAAGGTGTTTTGACAAGTCATCTGCATGCTGATGGCCGGCATGTGGAAAAATTGTGGTTGGAAAATCCAGGCAGTGCCTCAAATCCTTATGTCTCGAAAGAGATGATCGATAATGGCAGCGTTTATCCCTATATGAACGGCCGATATGTCTTTAAACATGCCGTCACAAAGTTTCCAGAGGTTATTCATGAAGCCTTACAAAAAACCGGATACTCTACCGATGATGTGGACATGGTCATTCCTCATCAGGCCAATGAACGGATAACGGAGGCTGTACAGCAGCGGCTTGGCTTGCCGAGAGAAAAAGTTTTTCGAAACATTCATAAATACGGAAATACTACCGCGGCTTCCATCCCGATTGCTTTATCAGAATGCGTTGAGGATGGCCGCATAAAACAGGACTCACTGGTTTGTCTGGCATCCTTTGGTAGCGGATTCACCTGGGCTTCCAGCTTGATACGATGGTAATTAAATAAAAAGGTGGTATGTTTTGCCAAAGAAAACCAATCCATTTAATATAGTGCAAAACAGTGCTCAGCGACGACCGGAATGGTTGAAGGTTAGCCTCGGTAAAGGACGCAATCATTCTGATGTGCGCTCACTGGTCAACCGACAGAAATTGCACACGGTTTGTGAGAGTGCCCGTTGCCCCAATTTAGGTGAATGCTGGAGCCGGCGCACGGCCACGTTTATGATTTTGGGTGATGTGTGTACACGCAGCTGCAAGTTCTGCAACATAAACACCGGTAAACCCCCGGAATATGACCTGCAGGAACCGAATCGTGTAGCCAATGCCGTTGCTGAATTGAAGCTACGCCATGCCGTTATAACGTCTGTGGCCCGGGATGATTTAAAAGATGGCGGAGCGTATATTTTTGCCGAAACCATCCGGCAAATAAGGGATCGCCTACCTACGTGCAGTGTGGAAG
>WJIP01000153.1 GCA_014730185.1 Caldithrix sp.
GTCTTGATGGATTTTGAAAGCCAGTTGGTGATTTCGCTGAACACGACTGAAATCGGGTAGAATAAATAATAAAAGAACGTTAATGGATAGGCTAATTTAGGTGCCAGTACACGGGGATTCCTCACCGCGCTTACTTTTGGAATAATTTCACTGAAGAAGAGAATAACGCCCGTTACTACAACCACATTTAACAATAATATAAGGGCGGGATTCACTCCCAGACGAATACTGGCCCGGGAAGTCAATACTGCTGCCAGCGATGCTACGGATACATTGACAATTGTATTGCCAATAATAATGCTGATCAGCAATTTTTGGGAATCCGACAGCAGATGGGCCACTTGCCGATGGCTAAGATTCTTACTTTTGGAAAAGGACTTAACGGTCGTTTTTCTTAATGATAAAAACGTTGTTTCCGATCCGGAAAAAAAGGCAGAGCCGATTAATAATAGGATAAAAACAAGAGCATAAATTAATGACGAGGGGTCCAAATTTAAATATTTCCTCCAATTTAGTTCGACATATACTGAAATGCATCATGCTTAATACAAGCATTTCAATACCGATACAAAGGAACCAACCGTTAATCGGTTGAAACATGTCATCGGTGCTATAATTTAAGAGAAAAATACATATCTTGCATTATTTTTTTTACTGCGAAACAAATTTATCGATAAGTAAATCCTCTTCCTGTTTCATTTGCTGACGATCTGTTGGGGATTTATCCTTATACCCTTTTAAATGAAGCAACCCGTGAATGACCAACCGCATAATCTCTTTGGTTATCCCAGCCTGATAGGTTCGGGCATTTTCCCGGGCCCGGTCCAGACTGATGTAAATTTCACCTTCCACTTCAGTATCTCCCAGATCGAATGTCATAACATCGGTAAAAGTAGCGTCCTGCAAATACGTTTCATGCATTTGTTTCAGGGTGTGATCGTCCACAAAAATGACGTCGCACGATCGGGCTTGCAAATGAATATCCTCGGCAACAGCCCTGACAAGTGTTTGGAGTTGATCACGAATTGGATACTGAGCATCAAGTTGATGTATTTGAATGTCCATTATCGACAGTGTTCACCGGCTTTGACTTATTTGTTTCTTTTTCTTTCTCTTTTTCTTTTTTCTTGTCCATGTCCGGATATTCGATTCTTTGCTGGAAAACGCCGGTGAGAACAGTCATAAACGCATCTATAATTTTTTTAAGATCACGTAACGTTAAATCACATTCATCAAGTTCACCATCTTTAAAACGGCTATCCACCAAATTTTCCACAAAGGTTCTAACCTTTTTGGGGGTCGGATTTTTGATGGTGCGGGTGGCCGCTTCTACAGCATCGGCCAGCATCACAATACCCGTTTCTTTGGATTGAGGTTTGGGGCCCGGATATCTGAAATCCGACTCGTTAACTTCTTTGCCGTCATTTTTTGACAAGGCCTTGTTATGAAAATAGGTCATGATATTGGTGCCGTGGTGCTCGGGGATAAAATCTCTGATTTTCTTAGGAATACTGTACCGTTTGGCCATTTCCACGCCATTTTTTACATGTGCCGATAGAATAAGGGCACTCATGCGAGGCGATAAGCCGTCATGTCGGTTTACATGCTGCACCTGATTTTCCACAAAATATTCGGGTTTTTCGATTTTGCCAATGTCGTGATAATAACTGCCTACCCTTGCGAGCAGGGGATTGGCATAGATGGCTTTAGCAGCGGATTCAGCCAAATTTCCCACAATCATGCTGTGATGAAATGAACCGGGAGCTTCCAGAGACAGACGCTTTAAAAGAGGATGGTTTAAATCCGAAAGTTCCAGTAAGGTGATGTCCGTGGTGACATCAAAAAATTTTTCGAATACCCCCAGGATCATAAATGTCAGAACAGGAGAAAGAACCGCGTTTGGCAGCATGGTGTATGAAAAAGTGGATAAAGCGCTGCTTAGAGAATCGTAACGGATGGCGGCAATAGCGATACTGATCCAGAAATAGGCCAGTGAAATCAGTACAATCGGTTTAAGAACATGATTTCGATTACGAATTTCATGAACGGAATAAATAGCCACCATTCCGCTAACCAGCGTAATAAAAGAGATATCATAACCGCCGCCCTGAATACCGCCCAGAATTAGGGCAATGACAACCGTTCCGACAAACGCAATTCCGGAATCAATTAAAATGGCGAACAACATGGAACCGATGGTCGTGGGAATAACATATACCGGCCAGTCCAACGGCCCATTCATGATAGCAGCGGCCGCAAATTCGATTAGTAAAATGATCGTAATCATAAGAAGTTTATAATTATCATCGAAAATTTTACGACGATATGAATACAGATAAAGACCGACAATAAGTAAGATGGCCGCCACCATCATCATTTTACCCATAAAAGCGAATTCAAGTTGCCAATTGCTTTCACGTTTGCTGCGTTCAACTTTGGCCACTTCCAGTGAATACAGCTTTTGATAGATTTCTTCATCGATACGTTCGTTGGCATCCACAATACGCTCATCTTCCACAACCAGGTCTTTAGTCAGCGAAACACTGGACCTGGCCTGTTGAACGGCCTCTTCCGTCATTTCTTTTTGATAAAGCAAGTTGGGTTGTAGAATACGCCGGATCAAGTAATTGAGAGCGATGGTTTGGTTGA
>WJIP01000154.1 GCA_014730185.1 Caldithrix sp.
CCGCATTTACCTTCGCCACATTTGCCTTCCTCAGATTTAGCCTCTGCCTTTTTCTCAGATTTAGACTCACCTGCACATTTTAGAGCGTGAATGGCATCAGCCGAAGTACTGGTTGAGGATTTAATGGCCTGCACCTCAGCTCCGTTACCAAACGATGAACCGGCTATAGCGGAACCCGGTAGTTGTCCGGCCATAAAAACAGCCATAACAAATAATAATCCGGCGACCTTTGTCAATCTTTTGAATATTGTGGTCTTTAACATGGAATACTCCTTCCTTAAATTAATTATTGATTTACTTGTTTTAGCCAACTTACTCTGTGTACTAATAATTCCTTAAGTGTTTATTAAAAAACGTATTTTGTGTAAAAATATTTTCACAATTTGTTAACATTTTTTTTAGATTTACAAAAAGAGTGAATGAATTTAGTTTAGTCATTGAGACGTCCATTAACCGGTAACCTTACAATGATGTTCAAAAATATCACCTTATTCATCTATGTATTTTTAGCTATGGTTTGTCTGAATTGTGCGGATGAAGAAGTTAATGATTCCGAACAATACGAACGTAATCCATCTGTAAATCTCACGAAAGTTAAAATCCACAACATCGAAGCAAGAGTTCGGATACCAGTTGAGGGCGAATTAGACGCCTGGCTACAGGAAGAATTAACCGTCCAAAAGACTTGTAAACTGATCTCACTTCTGGTGGAAGAATCCAATGGGGTTGAAAAAGGAGACCTGATAGCCAGCGCCTTGATTCAATATCCGGAGTATTCATACCAGCCCGTTAACCTGCGAGCCCCGTTCAACAGCATTGTTAGTCGGATTTATTATAATGTGGGTGATACAATACAAGCACATAAACCCATTGTTGAGTTAAAAAACTTTGAGCAAATGCATATGACAGCAGAAAAAAAAGACGCGCAAATGCAATATATCGAAGAGGATCAGAATGTGACATTGTTCTTTGGTTCAGACACGATCAACGGCTTTGTAAAACAAACCGACCGCAGAAAAAACCGTGTCGTATTATCTAGCAACAACTCCGCACTTAAATATCATCGGGATTTGCAGGTTAAAGGACACATTCACATCGGTTATGTCCGGGGTAGTTTTATCCGCGCCCATCATTTTAAATCTCCATCAAGCTCTATTATATTGGAAACCGACAACAGGATCTCTTTCACAGCAACCTTTGTTGGATTCGCCGACACCCTGGCGTTCATACATCCACCTATTCCCGACCAAAACTACCTTTGGCTATTACAGAAAAAACTTGACTTGTGAAAATATCATTTTATATTACAATATCTAAGTTTGATAAATGAGAAGTCCATGAAAAAGAGCATCATTGTTATTACAGTATTCCTTTTCTTTTCGGTGGCTGTTGCCAGTACGGTCTTCACGGAAGTTAGTGCAGAGCCGGGAACGGACCGTGTAACGATTGCCTGGACCACCAAATCAGAGACCAACATAAAACATTTCTCCGTCCACAGAAGCAATGACGATAAAAATTATATTCAATTGGACAAAATAAATCCTCAGGGTCCCGGTACTCGGTATAATTATATTGACGAAAATGTCATGTTCGAAGATACCTCCGTTCTGTTTTATAAAGTCAAAGCTATCGATATTAACGGACAGGTATTGGATGAATCATCGATGCTGGTTCATCCTAATATATCCGGTATGTTCCGCACCTGGGGTGCAATTAAAGCCATGTTTCGTTAATAAAAATACCCCCTTTCTCATAGATTTACTAATAGGAACCACCTATCAACTAACAGGGTGGTTTTTTTATTTACTTTTTTCTGAACCTTATAAGTATTAAATTATACCCTTGAAATTTACAGGTACGATTGATGGTTCAATGATATTACAACCATAATAAAGTAACACTGTTTATTTTCAAGGCTATTGCCCTTAAAGTAGGGGTTTTAGATATATTAGCTTTAAATAATAATTGTTTTTGGAATCGCATTGAAAGCAGGGGACCGATATGGATGCGTACATTCTCAACGCCCTAAAAGATTTAGTTGGTACCGACAATATTACTACAGATAAGGAAGATAAATTAGTCTATTCCTATGATGGTACCCCTATGGTTTCCCATCTTCCCGAGGCTATTGTAACACCCACCGATGTGCGTCAAATATCCGAGATCATGAAGTTGGCGAATGAGCATAATTTTGTTGTGATTCCCAGAGGCTCCGGCACCGGTTTAAGCGGGGGTGCTGTTCCGGTGGAGAATTCCATAATTCTACTCATGAACCGATGGGATAAAATTCTGGAGATTGATCAGGACAACATGACCGCCTGGGTACAACCCGGCATTGTCACTTCAAAATTTCAAAAAGCCGTAGAAGCTACCGGTCTTTTTTATCCCCCGGATCCCGGGAGCCAGGATATATGCACCATTGGTGGAAATGTTGCGGAGAATGCAGGCGGACTTAGAGGGTTAAAATATGGGGTAACCAAAAACTATATGATGGGCGTCGAATTTGTTTTGCCCACCGGCGAAGTGGTGGTCAACGGCGGTAAAAATGTAAAAGATGTGGCCGGATATAACCTCAGGGATTTGATCGTTGGTTCGGAGGGTACGCTTGGTATTTTCACAAAAATTTTATTGAAATTAATCCCCAAACCGCAGACCTCCAGAACCCTGTTAGCTTACTTTGACCGTTTGGGCAACGCGGCTCAAAGCGTTTCGGATATTATCGCCAACCATATCATTCCCTGTACTATGGAATTTTTAGATGCCACCACCATAAAATGTGTTGAGGATTATGCTCACATAGGGCTGCCAACCGATGTAAAAGCCTTGCTGCTCCTGGAAGTTGACGGTCACCATGCCGTAGTTCAGGAAGAAGCTGCTAAAATTGAAACCATCCTGAAGAAAAATCATGCTATTCATTTTGAAACAGCTAAAGATGAAACGGAGGCCCTAAGGCTTAAAACAGCTCGTCGGGCAGCATTTTCCGCATTAGCCCGCATTCGTCCCACAACGATTTTAGAAGACGCCACCGTGCCAAGATCCAACTTAGCCACACTTATCGAGCGCACGGCGGACATTGCCGAAAAATACCACTTACAGATGGGTAACTTTGGTCATGCCGGTGATGGTAACATGCACCCTACGGTGCTGACCGATGAAAGAGATAAAGATGAAATTAAACGGGTAGAAAAATTTTTCCACGAGGTTTACGAAGAAACCATTCAACTGGGGGGCACCATTACCGGTGAACATGGAGTAGGCATCGCCAAAAAACAATTTCTGGCCGATTTCATTGAAATACCAACCCTGGAATCCATGAAGAAAATCAAGCAATCATTAGATCCCAACAATGTTCTGAACCGTGATAAAATATTTTCGATTGCGCCCAGGTGCGAGGGTAAATTAGCTTAATCATACAAAATCAAATACTGCACGATGAAAAATTCAAGTTTTTACGATAACGTCCCGCTCCCATCCGATGATCAGATTACAAACTGTATGCGTTGCGGAATGTGCCTGCCGGTTTGCCCCACCTATGATTTAACCAAAATGGAACGACATTCTCCACGGGGCCGCATTAAGCTGATCAAAGCAGTAGCGGAAGGTGAGCTGGATATTACCGAAAATTTTATCGATTCCATTGAATTTTGTTTGAATTGCCAGGCTTGTGTCACGGCCTGTCCGGCCGGTGTGGAATATGGACAACTGGTTGAAGCCGCCCATTTTAATATTGAAGAGCATAAAAAACGTAAACATGACGTCCCCTTAATTAAAAAAATATTGCTCAATTGGCTCTTTCTGAAACAATATCGGCTGCGTCTGGCTACCCTATTAATGCGTCTGTATCAGCAAACCGGAATGGAAAAATTGGTCCAAAGAAGCGGTATTTTGAAACTACTATCCACCAGAATGCATGATCTGAGTTTCATGTTGCCGAAACTGAATGGATACATGCGCTATCCCCAGCAAACCGCACCCAAAGTAAAAACGGATCGCCCCGTAAAAGTCGGTGTTTTAACCGGTTGTGTACAGGATGTCTTTTTCAACGACGTTAATCATGACACGATCCAGGTGCTTGCGTACAACGGTTATGAGGTATATGTGCCCCAAAATCAACAGTGTTGTGGATCGGTACACGGACATAATGGAGAGCTGGATACAGCCCGGACACTGGCAAAACGAATGATTGATACTTTTTTAGAAGCAAATGTGGATTATGTTGTCATTAATTCCGCAGGATGCGGATCATTTATGAAGCAATACGGCACATTTCTGGAAGATGATCCAGAATATAACGAAAAAGCACAACGGTTTGTTAAGAAAGTGTTGGATATCAGTGAACTGTTAACCAATGTAGGCTTTATCGCTCCTGAAGGAGAACTCAACCTCAAACTGAGTTATCATGAACCATGCCATCTGACCCACGGCCAGAAAATTAAACAACCTCCCCGACAAATTTTGCAATCGATACCAGGAATAGATTTTAGAGAATTACCGGAATCCGACTGGTGCTGCGGCAGCGCTGGTATATACAATATCACACATTATGAAGCTTCTATGGAACTATTAGAACGTAAAATGAATAATATTAAGATAAGTGGCTCCGATTACATTGTTACGGGAAATCCGGGTTGTTTGCTACAATTGATGTATGGAATTAAGAAATTCAATACCCCAGTCCACATACTGCATCCGGTAACGGTATTGAAAATGAGCTATGAAAAAGCCAACGGAGTCAACCAAAACAGTAGATAAGCACTATTTACCTTGGAGGAGCCCAGTGCGTTATTTAATAATTTTTATAATATTTCTGCTACCGGCGGTATTATTCGGCCAGTTTGAGGAATACATTCAGGAAGACCCCCTTCCCAAACACCAGCCACAAACCGGTGCAGCATTCACCGTATTGGAATCGGGATCCGGTATCGGTGCATTCTATAAATATCCCTTGCAAAATTATTTTCATGTCGGAGCTACTTTAAGCGGATATTACCTTCGTGACAGTGAACAGTTTGACGTTTATTGGTACGGTTATCCGATTACCATTAATAAACAAAATAATGTGTATTTGATTGATCTGATGTTTAGTCTTAAGAAACGGCTAATGGCCGATAAAATTGATGATTCGCTAAGACCCTATGTTAGCCTCAGTGCGGGGCCGGTATATGGTATGAACTTCCCTGAAGATGATCAGCTGGAAAATCAGTTTGATTACGCCATAAGCGGTGGCCTCTCGGCCGGTGTTGAAGCTGTTTTCAGCACGAATTATATCTTTGGTATACGATTTCAGTATCGTTTCATGAAGTTTCATGAGCGGCTGGGCGAGGAGCAGGATCATTCCATGTTTGATTTGCGAATAGAAATTGGGAAAGAATTGTAGTGCCGAAACCACAACTTTTATTTATTGAATTACGCGTATCCGGAAAAGACCGTTTGATTTGTGACATCGCCGAAAAATTTTACGAACTTGGTAATTCCATACTCATTTATGTTGAGGCCCATAACCAGGCCTATCATCTGGATCAATTATTATGGACATGGAAACAGGAATCGTTTGTGCCTCATCTATATGTTCAGGATGATGTTTCCCAGCCTGAAGAACCTGTAATCATATCTACGCAGAACCCACAATCTTATAATTGCGATGTATTAATTTTGCATGATCCTGCTAAACCGGAAACCCTTGCTGATTTTAGACAAATCATAGACTTCGCCGAACTTTATAATAAAGATAAGCATCAGGCCAGTCGCATCCGCTTTAAAGAAGCTCGGGATAGTGGATTATTTGAACTGGAATTTCAGAAGACCGGTGAATTTTTCAGAAATATGCAACAAAATACCCTAAAAACATAAATTCTTCACGTTTTTTCTCCTTGTGAAAATTTTTATGGCTAAAAACATGTGGGCATAACGTAAAGGCAAAGCAGATTATGGCGTCCAGTCATCAAGCCTTGTTACAAGAACTAAACGACCAGCAATTATCCGTGGTCAACGCTCCCCGTCAGCCGTTGGTTCTCATCGCCGGACCCGGTACCGGCAAAACCCGCACCATCATTGCCCGGATCTTATATCAGATACAAGAATTTAAAATACCGCCGGAACAAATTCTGGCTTTAACCTTCAGTAATAAAGCCGCTAATGAAATTAAATTGCGTTTAAAAGATGCAATAAAAGACGACGTTGAAAAGATCAACACCGGAACTTTTCATTCATTTTGTTTGAATGCCCTGCGCAGGTATTATCAGACAGCCGGTTTAAACAAACATTTCTCAGTCTGCGATGACTCGTATCAAAAAAAACTCATTCGCGAACTCATCCAACCTAAAGTGCGCGAGAATATTGAGCGCAAGGTCAATAGTGTTCGTCTGGCATTTTCAAATTTCATTTTAAAGGATAAGCCATTACCAAAATTTTCCGCCTTGATATACGATGGCTATGCCGCTCATTTACAGAAACATAATCTGGTCGATTATGATCAACTGCTAAAACGTACCTTGGACCTTTTGCGCCATAACGACGACATACTCGAACAAATTCGATTCATGAATCAATCGGTATTGGTGGATGAATTTCAGGATACCGATCCGGTTCAGTATGCTATCGTCCGATTACTGGCTCAGAAACATCAAAACATTTTCGTTGTAGCCGATGATGACCAGTCCATTTATGCCTGGCGAGGAGCCAATCCTAATAATATCCGTCAATTCATGGAAGATTTTAATATAAAAAAACCTCATTTTTTGGATAAAAATTATCGCAGTGGTGATACAATACTTAAGACGGCATTTTCAGTCGTCAAGGGTACCGATCGGGTTGAACCGAATAAACAGCTCTTCAGTTTTAACAACATGGATGCAAAAGTGCAGGCCTATTTTTTTAATGATGAACATCAGGAACTAAATTTTATTCGTAAAAAAATTTCAGACTGGATCAACAATCATGATGTACCCTTCTCAGAAATCGCTGTTATTTATCCCCGTCATCAAATGGGCGAACGTATAGTATCCTCTCTGATCGCTGCTGAAGTTCCTCATCAATTGGCAGCGGGACGGAATTTGCTGGAACATCCGTTAATGAAGCGGATCATATTATATTTACAACTCATCCGAGATCCATCCGATTCCCTGATTCTGGAAGAATTAACCCAAAAAGAACTCGGGTATCATGTGCATAAACAGATACAGCGCCACAAACAACTGAATAACGTAAGCTTCCGCAAAGCTCTCAATGAATACACAAGAAACCCAAATTTAAATTATGACCTTAGGCATCAGATAAACACTTTTGTAGGGCTGGTTGCCAATCTGATAAATCTTAAAAATTTTTACCGGTTCAGAGACTTAATCGATGAAATCACCCGCAACAGTACCAATTTAAATACATCCTATCTGGCCTCGCAGACAAACAAACTGGAAATCACCGACTTCAAAAAAATAATAAAGAAACATTATCCCCAAAAAATCTGGCTGTATCATTCGGATGAACATATTGTATATATTGCAGGCCGACTGATTAAAAAAGCCCTTGGAATTAACAGTTACCTGCTTACCAAAGATAAACGGTATAATGCTTCAAAAAGCGATCTGGTTATACTTTTAGAACCCTTTGAACTGGATGAAACCGTGGTAAGCTTCATACCTTTATTCAAATATACAACCGATCGTCGTAAAGGAATTGTTTCCACCTTATTTCGATGGCTGCAAGTACAATTGTTTTCAAAACAAGAAAGTGCTTTTAACAATTATGTAGTCTTTGATCTGGAAACAACCGGAAAAAACCCGGATAATTGCGGCATTGTTGAAATTGCTGCAATAAAAATTGAGGCCGGGCAGATAACAGATTCATATCAAACGTTAATCAACCCGCAAATGCCCATTGAGAAAGAAGCCCAAAATGTACACCATATAAGCCCACAGGATGTAAAAGATGCCCCCTCCATAGAGAACGAGTGGCCAAATTTTCGTCGTTTCATTGGAGATCATCTTTTAATTGCCCATAATGGTTACGCCTTCGATTTTAAAATTATCGATCGTATTAACCATGGCATAGGAAATCCAAAAATAAATAATATCCGTTACGATTCACTTATCCTGGCCCGTAGATTATTCCCGGGTCAACAAAATTCGATCGACGGTTTAGCCGATCGGTTTAAATTGCAAACGGGCAACCGACACAGAGCACTGGATGATGTTAAAGTTTTGCATCAAATTTTTCAGCATCTGCTTTCGGAAGTACAATTAAAGCAAGTGAAAAGCAGTGCAGAAGAATTAACGGAATTCGTAGCTTTGGCCAATATTCAGGATAACACATTAACCGCCACGGAAGATCAAATTTTACTGAAAGCCGGTATACCCAAATTGTTATCGCCCTATTCCCACATTTTCAATGATTATACCAAACATTTTAACCTCAATGAAGATAAAAAACGATCAGATACCCTAAAACTGGCACAGCGGATATTACCATCCGGACATACCTATGGTACCAACGATTATTTTTTAAAACAGCTTTTCGAAACAGCCAAAAATTTTGACGAAATGTTTATAGACGATGCTATTGCCGGATTCTTATCGTATTTATCCCTAATTAATCCGCAGGATGCCCTGGGAGGTATAGATGCTGTATCTCTATTAACCTATCATGCGGCAAAAGGCCTGGAATTCGAACGCGTTATCATTGTTGGGTTGGAAGATGAGCACATGCCCAGCTTTTTTGCCTATAAAAAAGACGACTCGGAAGATGATCGGTCGGTCACATTAAAGATCGAAGAACAAAAACGATTACTTTATGTGGGTATTACGCGGGCCAAACGGGAGGTAGCCTTCACTCTGGTTAAAAACCGTGACGGTCGAAGACGCAAATCTTCACCTTTTTTGAGCGATATCAAAGAATATGTACATATTATTTCCGATATTTAAGTTACTTTGCTTCCATCTTATTTATTGTTTACATTTCTTCAGGTGCAGATTTTATTATTTGGGCAGCAGTTTTGGTATTAATGGACCTGACGGGATAATAAATCGTTCCATAATATTTAAATTAAAACTATTAGTACATATATCTCCCGGAAGTTAATTCCGGTTTAAATTTCAAATTATTTTAATCATGGCCCATACATATTTTAAGAGCAAATCACAGACAAAACTTCACAGGAACAGTATGTTACCAAGGAAACGGTGGAAAATCATCAATTCAGATACAAACCTGTCCATTGTAGATGTTATTTTAAAAAACCGCCTGTTGCCGGTTGATCATATGGATTCGTTCAAATTGACTGACCGTATGCATTCTCCGTATCTATTACAAGATATGGACAAAGCCGTAAAACGTATCATAAAGGCTATTGATAACAATGAACGTATTGCCGTTTTCGGCGATTATGACGTGGATGGAATCACATCGACTGCATTGATGGTTTATTTTTTTCGCAAAGTTAATTACCCGGTACAATACAGGCTACCCAATCGGGAAAAAGATGGTTACGGGCTGCGCACCGAAAGCGTCAAATTACTTCATAAGGAAGGTATTGATCTGATCATTACCGTTGATAACGGTATCACATCTAATGAAGCAGTGGATTATGCTGCTCAGCTTGGCGTTGATGTTGTTGTTACCGATCATCATTTGCAGGAAGCCGAATTACCTAATGCCCAAGCGGTGGTCAACCCTAATCGTGTTGATTCTAAGTATCCCTTTAAAAACATTTGCGGTGCCGCCGTAGCTTTTAAACTGATCTACGCCCTTAGCGAACAATTGATGGACGTGGATGAGTACAAACATTTTTTACTGAACCATCTGGATTTAGTCACACTGGGAACAATAGCGGATGTGATGCCGTTGGTTGACGAGAATTATGCGATGGTTAAATTCGGATTAAAGGTATTATCCAAAACCCGAAAACCCGGACTCATGGCTTTAAAAAAAATCAGTGGGGTCAAAACAGCAACCATAACACCGATTACAGTGGGCTATTTTTTGGCCCCGAGGCTAAATGCCTCGGGAAGGATGGAAGAAGCCGATCATGCTCTGGAATTATTAACGGCGGAATCCCATGAAAGAGCAACCGAAATGGCTCGCTATCTCGACAGCCTGAACAAAAAGCGACAAATGCTGCAGGCCGATTACGTGGATTACGCCATGGAACAATTACCAACCAACAGGAATCATATTGATAAGGTTATTTTTGTTGAAAACGATGACTGGCATGCCGGTCTAATCGGATTAATTTCGGGTAAATTGAAGGAGCGGTTTTATCGCCCGGCTTTTGCCTTTACAAAAGATGAGGATGGTAATTTTGTAGGCTCCGCTCGTAGCATTGATGCTTTTCATGTGACCAATGCCCTTACAGAGTTCAGTCATTATTTTATAAATTACGGCGGACATCATAAGGCTGCCGGGTTAACGATTGCCCAACAGAATTACGATAAATTTCGGGAGGAATTTACCTATTATGTTAATGAACATATCAATGATGACGATTTGGTCCCGGAGCTGGTCATTGACTCTATTGTGGATATTGATCAGATAAATTTAAATACAGCTCGGATGCTGCAGGAAGTTGGCCCATTTGGCGAAGCCAACGAAGAGCCTGTACTTATGATGGATAATGGAAGGATTCATGAAATTATTGAATTAAGTGGTGGTCGTCACTTGAAATTGTATATTCAGAAAGGAAACCAGATGTTTGAATGTCTGTGGTGGAACTCCGGCGAGCACAAAAACCTGATCCATTTTGGTGACCAGATTGATTTGGCGTTTAAACTGAATATCAACATGTGGCAGGGAACCGAGCGACTGCAATTAACGATTGAAGATATAAAAGATCACAATTAAGGTAAAAATCAGTTGCCATCGCTAACTATACAATCACCATCAATAATAATAGTATCGGATTATCAAATGATATGCTTGATGATTTGAACATTTTGCCGGGTTTTATCGTTTGCTTTTACCAAAAGCGCGATTTATTTTAAATTTAAAGAAAGGATACAATGCAGGAACGGTTAGTAGAAATTATTGTTTTTCTATTGGAAGAATTTCAACAAACAAACTCCCCCAATAAATATTCAGACATTTCAGAAGAATTGGTATCCAAAGGCTACACCGAAAGTGAAATCAACTTAGCTTTTTCCTGGATTTTCAATCATCTGCAAAACAAATCAAAGGTACGTTCTGAGGGTTTTACATATTCAGAAGGCACAACCCGAATTTTGCATGATATGGAAAAAATAGTAATATCACCGGAAGCATATGGCTACTTACTCCAGCTAAAAAATCTGGCCCTGATTACCGATGAGGATTTGGAAGATATTATAGATGAAGCACTGTCACTGGGTTCATCTTCAATAACTATAGATGATGTTAAATCACTTGCGGCCAACGTACTTTTCGATGCGGACAGCAACAATGGTTTTATGGAAGGATTATTTTACCATCAGGGCAAAAATATAATTCATTAGAAAATCGGTTGCGGTTTATGGTATTTAGGATATTTTCACGGAACAATTAAATCTTATGGCTCAAAAATCATTAGTTATCGTTGAATCACCCGCAAAAGCAAAAACCATTAATAAATATCTTGGTAAAGATTTTACCGTAGCAGCCTCAGTGGGTCATATTATTGATTTACCCAAATCCAAATTCGGTGTGAGTATCGAAGAAGGATTCAAACCTCAATACATTAAAATACGTGGCAAAGAAAAGATTATTAAGGAATTGCAAAACAAGGCAGAAAAATCATCACAAATCTATATTGCCACAGACCCTGATCGGGAAGGCGAAGCTATCGCTTACCACATCTCAACCTTACTGGACAGCCACGCCAACAATGTGCATCGGGTAGAATTTAATGAAATCACCCAAAATGCGGTTGACAGCGCCATGAGGCAGCCCAGAAAAATAGATTTGAACAGGGTCTATTCACAACAGGCGCGTCGAGTTGTGGATCGTATCGTGGGGTACAAAATAAGTCCTGTACTTTGGGATATGCTGTACCGGGGATTAAGCGCTGGACGGGTGCAATCCGTTGCCCTGCGGCTTATTTGTGAACGCGAAAATGAAATTAGACAGTTTGTCCCTCAGGAATACTGGGTAATTACCGCAGATGTCAAGCCGGAAACTACGGATGCATTCAATGTAAAGCTGGTTAAGATTAACAACAGGCGCGTTAAAATAAACAATAAAGAAGAAGCCGAAAAACATCGTGAAGGCATCCGCGCCGCTTCGTTATATATTGATTCCGTTAAAAAGAAAAGTTTAAAAAGACAACCACCGCCACCTTTCACAACAAGTACGATGCAACAAACAGCGTCTCGCTTCCTTCGGATGTCGACCAAACGGATTATGTCCATCGCCCAGTCTTTATATGAAGGTGTTGAACTTCCGGATAAGGGCAGTGTCGGTTTAATTACCTATATGCGCACAGACTCCACCCGGATTAGCAACGAAGCTTTGAAAGCCGTACATCAATTCATTCATCAATCCTATGGTGACCCGTATACACTTGATAAATCCCGGTATTACCGCAGTAAAAAGTCTGCCCAGGATGCCCACGAAGCTATTCGGCCAACGTATATTTCAGCGGCGTTTAGTCCGGAACAATTAAAACAACATTTAAAACGGGATCAATTTCGTCTTTATGAATTGATTTGGAAACGGTTTATAGCATGCCAGATGCCCGCAGCCGAGTATGAGAAAACAACCGTTACCGTTAAAGGGCATATTTACGAGCTAAGTACTGAAGGCGAAGTTTTAACCTTTGACGGATTCAGCAAAATGTATAATGAAGCACAGAACAATAACGGAGCCTTAAAGGATGGTAAGCAGTTACCAGCCAATTTGGTGGAAAACGATGCATGTCGCCTGTTGAAAATAGATATGGAGCAAAATTTCACATCACCTCCGCCACGCTTTACCGAAAGCACTCTGGTTAAGGAACTGGATAACCTGGGAATTGGCCGACCCAGCACTTATGCGCAAATTGTCAGTACAATCCTGCAAAGAAAATATGTGCAACTGGAAGATAGAAAGTTGAAAACCACCGAGTTGGGTGAAACCGTCAACCAAATTCTCGTAAACAGTTTTCCCGAACTTATTGACGTATCCTTTACGGCCAAGATGGAAGATCAGCTGGATAATATCGCCCGAGAAACCGTGACCTACGAAGAGGTAATGCAGGAATTTTATCAGCCTTTCGAAAAGGCAATGCACGACTTAAAATCGAGAAAAGCCGAAATCAAAGAAAACTTGCAGGAAGATGCTGATGAAACCTGCGAAAAATGTGGTCGTCCGATGGTCATCAAATGGGGCAGAAACGGGAAATTTATGGCGTGCAGCGGTTTTCCTGAATGCAGAAATACAAAGCCTCTGGAGGAAGAAGAACCTCAGGAAACTGATGAAATATGTGACAAATGCGGTAGCCATATGGTTATCAAAAGCGGCCGCTTTGGTAAATTTCTGGCTTGCTCTAATTATCCCAAATGTAAAAATACAAAACCTTTAACCACCGGAGTATCATGTCCCAAAGAAGGTTGTGACGGAGAAATTGTAGAGCGACGCAGTAAACGAGGAAAACTTTTTTACGGTTGCTCCAATTATCCCAAATGTGATTTCTTAAGCTGGGATAAACCGGTTAATGTCAAATGCCCGGAATGTGGCCACCCATTCATGGTTGAAAAATTTACGAAATCAAAAGGCCACTTTTTTCGTTGTACCAATTGTAAACATGAAAAGACAGCCGAAACGATCGAACAAGACTAAATCGCTGATGGATTTTGACAAATCATAAACAATTAAGCTGTATAAAATGCTATCCCATTAATCAGCATTTTAAATGCATGTTAAATAAATGAATCAACATATTCGTCATTTTATAACATATTTAAAATTAGAAAAACACTACTCTGCAAACACGCTTAAATCCTACAGCCACGACTTACACCAAGTGGAAACATTCGTTTCCGAATTTCTGGATACAAAAGACATTAACTGGACACTTGTCAATAAAAATGCCATAAGACAATTTTTAATGTATCTTCAGGAAATGGGTATATCCCGCAGAACCGTTGGCCGGAAACTAGCCAGCCTATAATCTTTTTTTAAGTATTTAACAAGAGAAGAAGTTATTGTCCATAATCCATCTCTCTCTCTAAAAATTCCTAAATTTGAGCGTAAATTACCGGAATACTTGACCATCGAGGAAATAGAAAAATTATTACGATTGCCTGAAATTAACACCTTTGAGGGATTAAGGGATTTAGCGATTATGGAGTGTTTTTACGGAACCGGAATGCGACTGACTGAGTTAATAAATTTGAAATTGAATGATATTTATTTTGATGAAGATTTGATACGAGTTCTGGGCAAAGGGAAGAAAGAGCGAATAATACCCTTAGGACAAGCCGCCAAAAAAATTCTGGAAAAATATCTTGCAATTCGTCCTCAATATGCTAACAAATCCGTCGAGAATGTATTTGTGCTTAAAAACGGAAAAATAATGTACCCAATGGCTATACAACGCATCATTAAAAAATATCTTAACCAAATCAGTAATATTCAACAAAAAAGCCCGCATACATTAAGACACAGTTATGCCACACACCTTTTAAATTCAGGAGCCGGTATTCGGGTCGTTAAAGATTTACTTGGTCATGAAAACCTGTCAACCACACAGGTATATACCCATCTTTCTATAGATCATTTGAAAAACATATACCATCGCGCTCATCCGGGCGCATCAGAAACCAAACAAAATAAACGTAGGAGGTCGTGATGACTATCTCAATCACTGCAAGAGGATACAAAGCTCCGGATCGCTTAAAATCGTATATTTACCAAAAGTTAAAGCGTGTGGAGCGCATATCGGACCGCCTGCTCAAGATCGAAGTAATTCTCTCTTATGAGAAGTTGGATCAATGGGCTGAATTTAAAACACATCTTAATCAGAAGGATATTATTGTAAAAGAAAAATCTGAAGATATTTTTAAATCCATAGATTTAGCCATAGACAATCTGGAAAGACAGATTAATAAGGTAAAGGACAAAACCAAAGAACACAGTAAACGAAAAATTGTTGAACGATTGGAAACCTAAAAAAATGCAACTTAGGAAAAGGCGCCTCAGGGCGCCTTTTTATTTTGAAGTACTCAAGGACTTTTTTAAATTATAAGTTATGAACGAAATTATCACGGTTCGAACGTTACTTCGAGAAAACGAAACGACCTTAAAATTACGATTGGTTTGTTCCGAAAACGGTTTGAATCGCAAAATCACAACCGCGGAATTACACAGACCGGGGTTGGCACTTTCAGGATTTGTCGAGCTTTTTACTTCCGACCGGTTGCAAATTTTGGGCAACACCGAAATAAAATATTTACAGGGATTAAGCAAATCTGCACTCAAGCGTTCCATAGACCGCTTTATTGAATTCGAGATTCCTGCTATTATCATAACCAATAATAATCCAATACCGGATGTTATGGTGGAAGCCGCCACCCGCAGATATATTTCCATTTTACAAACACCCTTCAGCACAACCCGCGCTGTCCATCTTTTAAGCGAGTATCTGGGTGAAAAATTCGCCCCCAGGATTTCTATTCATGGTTCTTTAGTGGATGTTTACGGAATGGGAATTCTCTTTACAGGACGCAGTGGTATTGGTAAAAGTGAAATTGCCCTGGATCTGGTTGAACGCGGGCACCGGTTGGTCGCCGACGATCTCGTCATTATCACCCGAACCGGAGAAGAGGTTATAATCGGCAAAGGTACGGATATATCCGAGCATTTGATGGAGTTACGTGGTGTGGGGCTGGTGGATGTGAGACGGATATTTGGTATTCGCGGCGTAAGGGTGCAAAAACGCGTGGAAGTTGAAGTACACTTGGTGGATTGGGAAAATAAAAAAGCTTACGAACGCGTTGGACTTGTTGATAACACGACGGATATATTGGGTGTACAGATTCCCCAGGTGGTTTTACCCATCAATCCGGGAAAAAATGTTACCGTTATCGCAGAAACCATTGCCATGAACCACCTGTTGAAAATGTACGGACACCATACACCCAAAGAATTTAACAAGCGTCTCAAAGACTATATGAAGCAAAAAGACATTATTCCCATCCATAAGGATCGTGACTATTTTAAGAAAGACAAAGAATGAATGAAACATTTCTGGCATTCATTATAACACATGGTAATCTTGGTGAGTGTATTAAAAATGTGTCCAATAATTTAGTACCCTCGCCTAAAACTCTAATCTTTTATTCCAATCAAAAAGATACTCTGAGTAAAATAATCGAAGAAATCGAAAAGACCATCGATGTGCAAAAACCAGATCATATTTTTTTCTTTGTTGATTTAATGGGCGGAAGCTGTTGGACAATCGGCAATCGTTTAAAAAAACATTATGAAAACGCCTATGTTATTACAGGTGTCAATATTCCTATGATTATTTCCTATCAAATGAATATTGAGAAATTAAACACAGATGAACTGGTAAAAAAAATTGTAGAAGACGGCAAACGGGGAATTGTACAAATATAGGAAATTACAGTGGCCATTCAACTAATCCGTATTGATGATCGCCTGATTCACGGACAGGTTGTCATTAGCTGGGCCGGTGAATTACAATCCAATGAAATAATTTTGGGTGACAACTCTATATCGGAAAATGAATGGGAGCGGGAACTCTACCTTTCCATTGTGCCGACTACCATCAAAGCTGATGTCATGAATGTAAAAAACTTAGCAACCTTTATCAGCAATTATGAAAACGATTCGCGAAAAACAATCATTCTTGTTGCCGCCCCGCAGGTGATTGAAAAAATACTTGACTACGATGTCCAAATCGAAAAAGTAAACGTTGGGGGCATTCACTATCGTGAAGGGCGCCAACAATACCTGAATTATCTTTATTTGGATGATCAGGAGATTGCTTCCTTTAAAAGATGTATGAAGCGGGGCGTGCGGTTTGAGTGCCTGGATGTTCCCCATGGAAAAAAAGTTCCGCTGGAAAATTTAGTTTAACCTAATTCGTTTTTAAAGGAATATACCTTGCCATGTCTGCATTAAGCAGATACACACGATTAAAAAATCCATGAACGTACCCATAATTTTATTGGGATGATAAATATGAAATCACTTTCAAACGAATTTAAAGTGGGCCTGACCGTTATTATTGCCACTGCTGTTTTGATTTTGGGAATCATTTGGGGTAAAGATATCCGGATTCAAATCAACAAATATGAAATTCAGGTCGAATTTGACAAAATAGGGGGCATGATCGCCGGCGATCCGGTAACGGTAAATGGAGTTAAAGAAGGAAAAGTTGAAAAAATTCAATGGCGGGATAGACGCGTATTATGCACTCTGCGTCTCAATGATCATGTTCAACTATATAAAGATGCCACTTTTACGGTTGTAAGCGCGGAATTATTGGCCGGCATGAAAGTCGAAATTGATCCCGGCCAATCCTCTGAAACACTTAACATGGCTAAACAACCTTTTCAAGGTACCTACGGGGGACGTATTGTCGATGTAGGTTTGGTAATAGGCGATCTTGCAAAAGATATTCAGGTATTAACACTTAAGCTGGACAGTACAGCTACCATGACTAACGCCTTGCTGAGGGAGGGTCAATTACAACAAGAATTGAAAACCTCTTTGCAGAATATTAATCGCCTAACCGAACAACTGTCCGGAACACCCGCGCAATTTCAGGAAACCCTGAATTTAGCGCATCAGCTATTGACAAA
>WJIP01000155.1 GCA_014730185.1 Caldithrix sp.
CTGCAAAGATTCCTGGATGAATTTTGCTATCGTTTTAACCGACGTTTTATCGAAAATAACATGTTCATTAACTTAATTAAAGCCTGTCTTAACACTCAGACCATTACTTTTGCTGAGCTAAGGACATAATCAATAAAAATTTATGGTAATTCTGATATCGATAATTGCACAGTCGAGTATGCCAACCGTGGAGTGAGTTTTTACAATTCGACCACTGGTTCAGTTTCCAACTCAACCATTCAAAATAATACATACGGCGTTTATATTTACAAAGCGCTTCCTGAAATTGAAAATTGTACTATAGCTAATAACAGCAGCAGAGGCATTTATCTCTATCGTACCAATGATATTCAGGGTGACAGGACTCAAATAATTGGAAATGAAATTTGCAACAGCAATTATGATGGTATCTATCTTTATAAATCATCTCCGGATATTCGCAATAATGTCATTTATGATCATCAATGCGGAATTTCAGGTTTCAACAATTCTTCTCCCTGGCTTGGAAACCTGAACTTTCTCGGTTATAATAACATTTATGATAATTCTTACAGCAACCTTGAATTTGTAGTTGACTGCAATCCTGATCTCGGTCAATCCAGCTGTACGACTCATGGCGGTCATAACCAAATTACTGGTGACGCTTATCATGTTTGGGCTGAGACAGACTGTTATGTGATGGCACAGGTAAACTACTGGTATCCCTACACAGATGTGAGGTTTTCCGCTCATGACGGCTCTACCATAAACCGAGAATATCCATTACCTTCACCTGTTTTTGGAAGTAGACTGGCGGGTGGTTCTTCTCCCGAAGAATCCGCTTTTGATTCCGATTTCAGCAACGCCACTGAAGAGCCGGTTACCAATTTGATGGATTATTACAAACCGGAATGGCCCATTCTCAATAAATTGATTTTTGCCCGAAATCTCATCTATCTTGGCGGCAATGAAGATGCCCAATCCATCTGTAAAGAGGTAATCGAAAACAATCCCGATTCCACGTTATCTTTTTTCGCTCTTGATATCCTTTGGGAATCCAGCAGGCACGAGCAGGCCAAACCAGGTTACGATTTGAAGGCATTTGAAAGCTATTTACAGGAATTATCGAATAAAAAGGAGAAAAAGGAGCTTTACGGCTATTCGGAATTGCTATCAGCTTCATATAATGAGGATAAAGCCATCACAACCGCTGATAAAGTCTATAGTGAATACGAAGATACTTTTTTGCAGGAATCGGCGCTTCTGCAAAATTTTATGTATTATTATCATGAATTAAATGATTTGAAAATGGCTGAACAGATTTACAACCAGATGAAATCAGAATTTCCCAATTCAACTTCCACCAGAAAAGCTAGAGAGCACATGGAATTTTCGAATGCATCTCTGGCAAAAAATTCAATGAATGCCTCTCCTGCGAAGCAAATATCCGGTTTGTTACCTTTTGAGTATTCCATCTCATCAAATTATCCCAATCCGTTTAATCCGTCTACTACAATCGAATATACCCTGCCTAAAACATCAAGAATAAAAACTGTAATCTACAATTTGGTTGGTCAAAAAGTTAAAACGTACTCTGATTTAGACAAACATTCCGGAATTCATAGTTTAACCTGGGATGGTCACAATGATTCAGGAATGGACGTGCCAAGTGGTTTATACATATTGCATTTTTATGCTGAATCACTAGACGATGAAGATAACAAATCAGTTTTCACGAAGTCCATCAAAATGTTGTTGTTGCGTTAAATGAAAATATTATGTTTTCCGCGGGGATTAATTTTAATCCCCGCCTTTATTTTCATTTTCAATTCACTTGTTCATTCCGAACATCCTGATTCTTCTTTAACTAAAATCGAAGAACGAACGATTTTTTTTAAAAAAGCAGCTTCTTATTTTAATATTAATCCCAAATTTTTAAAGTCTATTGTTTTTGTTGAACGTACTTTGAACTACGATTGGAAAGACGATGCTTTGGATATTATCCTTGCTAATGCCGGTAAAAACAGTTCAATTGGCTTTTGTCAGGTAAAGTTAAAAACTGCCTACTGGATTGAAAAAACTTTGTCAGATTCTTCTGATATTTTTTTTCCGGGTCAGATATACAATAACATCTTATCAGTTAGTAAAAGTCCATCGGAACTCATTCACAAGCTAAGAAATGATTCTTTAAACATACTCTACGCTGCTTCTTATATTCGTATCATTCAGTCTTATTGGGAAAAATCTGGATTTTCTATTTGCAATTGTCCGGATATAATTGGCACGATTTATTCAACCGGTTTGTTTTTTCGTGATGGCGGAATACGGGAGCCAAATTCCAATCCGAAATCCAATTTTTTTGGATCAAAAGTTTTGAAGGTACTGCACTTGTTTCGTTAAATTCCGGGTGGGCAGTTAACAAGTGCGTCAAGCTGACGAATTCAGCCGTGTAGTTTCGCGGGAGGTGGGTTGGTTTGGCACGGTTTTTCGTCTGCAGCTTACGCACACCGTTAGGCAGAAAATTATATCAGTATAAAGGGTGTTTATGTCTGATAAAATAAATAAAGATACAGTACAAATCATAATTTCTGTATTGGCAATATTCATATC
>WJIP01000156.1 GCA_014730185.1 Caldithrix sp.
GGGCATGTGCCAGTCCTAAACGCTGACTCATTCCTTTGGAATAATTTTTCAGTTTTACATTTTTCCACTCCCAAAGATTGACCATTCTCAACAACTCCGAAATACGTTGTTTTAAGGTGGCACCATCCAAACTGTGCATACGCCCAAAATAAGTTAAAATTTGTTCAGCGGTTAAGAAATCTGGAAAGTGATGGTTTTCTGATAAATAACCGATAGCAGTGTGTGCCCGGACACTTTCTATCGATTCTCCAAGTAAAGTTGCGGTGCCATTAGTAGGTAATACCAGACCCAGCAATACTTTCATCAGAGTGGTTTTGCCGCTACCGTTGGGTCCTAATAGGCTAAAAATCTGTCCTTTTTGAACTTTGAGAGATACATTATCTACGGCCTTTATTTTGCCTCTTGAATAGTGTTTGGACAGATTATTCAATTCAACTGCGTACAATGGAGCATCCTTTCGTTTTTGTTGGCAATACGTAAGGGTGGAGTAGAATGTTTCTTAGACCTGCTGTATCCCAGCATTCCTTGCTTCGAATAAAATCTAAACCCAATAATTATATATTGAAGAGTTATACGGTTGGCTCCATAATACATCCGGTAAAAAATTATTTATTTTGATGTGATTGAATATTTTATCACTTTGGAAGAGTTAGGTTAATACAAGCTTTTGAGTGCATGCCACACTACTCAGAAATAAAATTTACCAAGAATGCATTGCGTACCATTAGCATGCTCCCAATATTTTCGGCTAAGCCACAAAACCCAGTATCAGATAAAACAACGCCGCTAAACTGCCGGCAGTAAGTGCATATGGCAACTGTGTTTTAACATGATCGATATGGTCGCTGGCGGATGCCATAGATGAAATAATGGTCGTATCGGATATTGGGGAACAGTGATCTCCGAATACTCCGCCTCCAAGAACGGCAGCTACGGCCAGGGGAATGCTTACATCCATGGCCTGCGCCATGGGAATACCGATGGCGATCATGATCGCAAATGTACCCCACGATGTTCCCGTTGAAAAGGCTATAAAACAACTGACAATAAATATAACCACGGGAATAAAATGAGGACTTAACCATTGTTTGGACAGTTCGGCAACAAATAGACCAGTACCTAAATTCCGGCAAATCTGACCAATTGCAAAAGCGAGCATCATTAGTAAAGCCAGCGGGATTAATCCTCCCACTCCTTTAAAAAGCAAATCGAATAATTCTCTTAATTTGAAAATGTTTTGAACCCTGTAAAGGATTGCGGCTATTAATAATGCGGTTAGTACAGACCAAAGTACTGCAGTCGAACCAGATCCATTGCCGATGGCTTTAAATAAGGCTTGCCCCAGAGGCAAATTGGAAATACCCTCTACGGTCTGCCATCCGGAATAAAGCAATCCAACCGGCATCATGATTACCATCGTTACGATGGGAATAATCATATTAATAGCTCTGGCCGGGGTATTTTCCTTCTTTTCCAGAGCAATCACTTCATTGGATATCATGGGCTGAGCACCATCAGCCATGAGCTTCCCTGTCTTTCGCGCCCGTATTTCGGCCTTGCGCATAGGACCGAAATCTTTTTGAGTGAGTATTATGATTAAAACCATTGCCATTGCCAGTAAAGGATAAAAATTCAGGGGATATGCCTTAAACATGATCCGTAAAGGGTCGGTGAATCCCTGGGCAATAAGCAAACCCATGATATAAGCCCCCCAGGCATTAAGGGGAATGAGGATGCAGGTAGGAGCCGAAATCGAGTCGCCAATATAAGCCAGTTTTTCCCTGGGAATTTTTAACCGGTCGAAAATCGGCCGGAAAATGGAACCAACGGTCAATACATTAATGCTGGATTCCACAAAAATGACAAACCCTGTCAACCATGCCAGTAATTGCACAATCCGCCTACTGTCCGATTGACGTTTACGTTCCATTCGTAGTAAAAATTGATTGACTTTTTTGATAAACCCTTCCACACCACCAGAGCGTTGAATATAAGCAATTAATCCTCCCACAAGCGAACTGAACATAATTGTCCTTGTGTTGCCGGGATCCTTAAATACATCGACTAATGCTTGAACCGTTGAAAGGGTACCTTGGAAAAAATTCCATTCGTCGAGAATAACCCATCCAATCCATATTCCAAATAAAAGCGAGATAAATACCTGGCGGGTTTTTATTGCAAGAATTATCGCAATCAGGGGAGGAAGTAAAGACCAATATCCAAAGTGTTCCATAAGCGTCCTGTCTGAATTGGGTGAAGTTTGCTTCCGGCTAAATCAGAAATGCCATATAATCGAATTCAACTTTCAAAGAATAGCAACGCCTGATTTATAATGAGATGGATACAAATAAGAAAGCCGTCTATAAAGACGGCTTTCCACTTAAACTTATTCTTTTTCAGGAATAGGATGCTGTATTTTGGTTACCGCTTCTTCATAATTGAACGGTTTATGAAATGGATTATCTTCGTTATGACACGTTACACAAACTTCTTCTGTTGGTAGTACGAGGCCATTAGCTAATGACTTTTCATGATCTTTCATAATACTCATTTTCCGGTACTCGCTTCCGGGACCGTGGCAGGACTCACAAGAAACACCTTCTTCCATGCTCAATTTACCTTTGGGATCGATCAGATTTTTATCGACGGTAGCCATGGTGGCATGGCAATTTAAGCACTGGTCGGCTTTGGTTGGATCTTCAATGCCATTTTCTTTGGCAAATTTCATTGATTTCTCACTGCTAAGCGATTCCAGGGCATTGGCATGAGGACCCTCTTTCCATATCGGATATTGCTTACCAATTTTACTGCTCATGTGACAAATCTTGCATTTATCAACGCCCACATACAAAAATTCCTTTTCGTTTTCCTGGGCGAAAAGAGTAAAACTCAAAAGAATCAATAAAGAAATAAATGATACAAATAATTTTCTAAGCATGATAGCTCCTCCAGGTTATTGGGTTAAATACTACTTTTAAAATGTAATAATCCAATTATAGACAATCAAGAATATTTTAGCGTTTTCGACAATCTTGGCAAAAAGTATGGAATAATTAACCTCTATATAGCATTACAAGAAAATTTCCCTTTATTGTTGCTCATTTTTTCTATAGTCTTTGAAAATATTAAATCATTAATGCCAGTTTTATTTGTTAATGATCATTTTTTGGAATGTTAAAATGCTGAATACTTACGGCACAGATAGAGTCTCCTTATGTATTAATACAAGCTAATCAGAAGCGAATAAATTATACTGCAATGGGTCTATCGCCAGATTACGGGAATAGATCGGCTGAAAACTGAAAATTGCAATATTTATTTAAAAATAATAGTTTATCCCATTTTAAGGAATGATTGGTGTCGTTAAGAGGATACAATACAATGCGAATACCGAACAGATCGGTGTGAGGAAAACCATTAAATAGTATACAAAGAAACCAGGCAGGTTTATAAAAATTTACATGCGCGATAACTCATCTTCAATGGTAACACTGAATAAGCAATTCATACTTTATTTTATTTTACTGGCCTATATTCCATTGGTGACCTTTAGTATACTTGGCTTTTTTTTAAACAAACGTTTTATTCGACATTTATACTTGGATGCCATGCAGGATCAGCAGGAGGTTGTTGTACAGAGGATGTATAAGGTACTCTCTGATGCAGAAGACTTAAGTCCAATAGAGCATGTATCCACTGATAACAAGATCAACAAAATTCTACAATCCAACAGTGAAGATCGACTGGCCAGAAAATTAAATATTCTGAATTCTGAGATTCAGTATTTTCTGTTCAATACCCAAACCCAAAATTATATTGAACTACAGGCCAACGTTACATTGAATAAATCGCCGAAAGAGCTACTCAAAAAACAAAATCAACCGTTCATTTTCGATGTCTTTAACGATCCCATGCAATTATTTGTGGTCAAGGAATTAAGTGACAATTGGCAGATCATCAGCCGCAGAACTACGCAGGGCATTTATACGGATTTGCGTGGATTTCTGCTGGAGATTATCATCGCTAATATATTTATTGGCATATTGATGCTCATTATCGCCATTATGTTATCCAGGCGGATCACCAATCCAATTCAATCCTTAATCCGGGAAGTTAAAATCATAGGAAAAGGCGATCTGAGTCATCCGATTAACATTGCTAGTCATAACGAGGTTAAAACGTTGGCTGATGAATTCGAACTCATGCGCAAAAAACTTTTAGATTCTTACAGCAATTTGGAATCGAAAATTGAAGAGCGAACCCGAGCTTTACGGGATGCTCAATTTCAAATTTCACATCAGGAAAAAATGGCCAGCCTGGGCATTATGGCGGCTGGCGTGGCCCACGAAATAGGAAATCCTCTGACCAGTATTTCATCGATGGCCCAAATCCTCAAGCGTAAAACGGATGATCCTTCCTTTACTGAATATCTGGATACGATTATGGATAATATCAACCGAATTTCACATATTGTTCGGGAATTGGTTGATTTTGCGCGACCGGCCAGCTACGAAGCGGATGAAGTGGAAGTAAATAGTATAATAGAAAATGCCGTAAACATTGTAAAATACGATCGCAGGGCCAAATACAGTGAAATTGAGTTGAAATTGGATTCCGATTTACCCAAACTGAATTTGGTTGCCGATCAATTGCTTCAGGTATTTATAAACATACTAATTAATGCGGTGGATGCTTTAAAAAGCTCGCAAAACAAAATTTTCGTTCGTACCTATGCTGATAAGGAATTCGTTTTTATGGAATTTAAGGACACGGGTGTGGGGATCGAAAATGAAAACTTAAGTAAAATTTTTGAACCGTTTTTTACCACTAAATCGGTAGGTAAAGGCACTGGTTTGGGCCTTTCTGTCAGCTATGGAATTGTAAAGAACTTTGGTGGAACCATCGAAGTAAAAAGTGAACTGGGCAGGGGAAGCACTTTTACAGTTAAAATACCGGTGAATAGTGAGGAGTCAACCAAATGAATGCAAATATACTGGTTGTTGATGATGAGCGTACCATCCGAGACTCATTAAAAATGATTCTGGAAGAAGAGGGTTTTAATACCAATACAGCTTCAAATGGTAATGAAGCTCTTGCGTTGATTAATGAAATAGATTATGACATTATGATAACAGACTTGAAAATGCCGGAAATGGATGGATTAGAACTCGTTGAGCAATGCAAACATCTTTGTCCCCAAACGTTAATCGTAATCATCACAGCTCATGCCAGTTTGGAATCGGCTATACAAGCCCTGAGAGCAGGAGCCTATGATTATATATTAAAACCCTTCGATTTTGATGATGTTCTGCTGAAGCTGAAGCGCTTGTTAAAGCATAAAGAGCTAATGATTGAAAATCAGGCTTTGCGGCGGGAAATGGAAGAACGGTATGATTTCAGTAATATTGTCGGAAAAAGCCCGCAAATGCAGAGAGTCTTTGAACTGATTAAAAAAGTCGCCCGCACTAAAGGCAATGTTTTGGTTACCGGTAAAAGCGGAACAGGCAAAGAATTGGTGGCGCGCGCCATCCATTACAATAGTGAAAGGCACAATAAACCCTTTATACCTATTAATTGCGGGGCTGTTGTTGGTACGCTGATGGAAAGCGAGTTTTTCGGGCATAAAAAAGGAGCTTTTACAGGGGCTGTACATGATAAGGACGGCCATTTTAAAATGGCCAATGGTGGAACCCTTTTTCTCGATGAAGTGGGCGATATTCCCCTCCACCTGCAGGTTAAGCTATTGCGGGCCATAGAAGAATCCGAAATATTGCCGGTGGGAGGCACAACACCTATTAAAATCGATGTGCGCATTATAGCGGCTTCCAATCGTAACCTCATGGAGGCGGTGGATAACGGAGAGTTCAGAGATGATTTATATTACCGGCTGAACGTGGTTGAGATAAGACTACCGGGTTTAAATGAAAGACGAGAAGACATTCCACTATTGGTCGAACACTTTATTAAAAAATATAACGCGGAATTGAATCGAAAAGTTATCAATGCCGATAACGAAACCATGCGTTTATTAATGAATTATCCCTGGAAAGGGGGCATAAGGGAACTGGAAAATGTAATCGAACGAGCTTTAATTTTAACAGAAAATGAATACATTACAAAAAACGATTTGCCACCGAATATGATTGATGTTGAATATCAGGAACCGGTGCCCGAGCGCTTAAAGGATGCCGTCGCCAGTTTTGAGCGCGATCATATTCGTTATATGTTAGATAAATACAGTAATAACAAGGAAGAGGCAGCAAAGGCCCTGGATATCAGCTTATCTTCTCTTTATAGAAAAATGGATGAGTTGGGTGTCAAAACATCATGATCGATTGAAAACCTCCGACTTTTCATAATCCTTCACTATTATTTTCTTTAAGTTTTTATATTTATTAATTTTTTTAATTTATGCGGATTTTTCCTCTCATTTTGTGAAAAAAATTATTATATTGATGGATGCAATGCTAAGGTACACGATCCGTAATAATTTGAGAGATTCTACAGGTTTGAAAAAGGTAAACCGGACAGTATTCCAAATGCTTTGAAACGGAACAGTGTACTTTTGCTGTATCTTGTATAATTATAGTTAAAACGAAGTGTATGTTTGGAAAGTTAGGAGGCTGTTAATGATTCGAAAAGAAGAAGCGTTGAACTATCATTCGAGAGGTCGGAAAGGAAAAATTGAAGTCTGTGCTACCAAACCCTGTACTACCCAGCGCGACTTGAGTCTTGCATATACACCAGGCGTGGCCGAGCCTTGTAGGGAAATTACCAAAGAACCTAATCAGGTTTTTAACTACACAGCCAAAGGAAATTTAGTTGCCGTGATTTCAAACGGTACCGCCGTGCTCGGCTTGGGAGATATAGGCCCCGAAGCCGGCAAACCGGTTATGGAAGGCAAGGGCGTTCTCTTTAAACGTTTTGCCGATATCGATGTATTCGATATCGAACTTAACACAAAAGACTCGGATGAATTCATTAAAGCCGTTCAATTAATGGAACCAACTTTCGGTGGCATTAACCTGGAGGATATCAAGGCCCCGGAATGTTTTTACATCGAAGAACAGCTCAAAGAAATGCTAGACATTCCGGTTTTTCATGATGATCAACACGGAACCGCCATTATATCGGGAGCAGCATTATTGAATGCTCTGGAATTACAGGGTAAAAACATCGAAGATGTAAAAGTTGTGTTCAGCGGCGCCGGAGCAGCGGGCATTGCCTGTGCCGATTTATACATCAGTTTAGGCGTAAAGCACGAAAACTTATATCTGGTCGATTCCAAAGGTCTGGTGTATAATGGTCGTACCAAAGGCATGAATCCGTACAAGGAAAGATACGCCAATGGCGATAAGGAAGCCTCCTTGGAAGAAGTAATGGTTGGCGCTGATGTGTTCGCCGGCGTTTCGATTGGTGGACTGGTTACGAAAGAAATGGTAAAATCTATGAACGATAATCCCATTATCTTTGCAATGGCCAATCCCGATCCTGAAATAACTTATGATGATGCCCTTGATGCCCGCAAAGATATTGTTATGGCTACCGGTCGATCGGATTTTCCCAATCAGGTTAACAATGTGTTGGGATTCCCCTTCATATTCAGGGGAGCCCTGGATGTACGGGCCCGTGCTATCAATGAAGAAATGAAAATAGCAGCCGTTAAATCACTGGCCGATTTAGCCAAAGAAGATGTGCCCGATTCGGTTATTAAAGCGTACGGTGGTGAAGCGTTGCGCTTCGGAAAAGAGTACATCATTCCCAAACCCTTCGACCCGAGAGTACTCATTTGGGAGGCGATGGCCGTAGCTAAAGCCGCCGTTTCCACCGGAGTTGCCCGCCAGCCCATACAGGACTGGGATGCTTATCAAAAGAATTTGGAAAGCCATCTGGGCCGCTCTTATGAGGTCATGCGTTTTGTGATTGATAAAGCCAAGCAAAAGAAAAAACGTCTGGTTTTTCCGGAGGGTGAAGAGTTACAGATATTAAGGGCCATTCAGCAGATTTTGGAAGAAAATATTGCAGAACCCATGCTTATTGGTAATCCCGAAAAAATTAATAAAATCGCGGCAGATAACAATATTGAAATTAAAGGTGCTACGCTAGTTGATCCCCACAAATTCCGTAAACATGATAAATATGCGGCAACCTTGCACGAGTTAAGACAGCGCAAAGGCTTAACTATGAACGCCTGTAAACGGTTATTATTGAATGAACCCAATGTGCTGGGTGTTATGATGGTGCGCGAAGGCGATGCCGACGCCATGTTATCGGGTGTCAATCATTACTACCCGGAAGTGATCCGTCCGGCGTTACAAATTCTCGAGACCGGTAAGGACAAAAAAATTGTAGCCGGATTATACGCTATGGTTATGAAGGATGAAACATTATTTTTCGCCGATACGACAGTCAACACAAATCCTTCTGCAGAGACACTGGCCGAGGTAGCAATTTTAACAGCAGACGAAGTGCGACATACGTTTGATATCGAACCGCGTATAGCTATGTTATCATACAGTAACTTCGGCAGTGTACGTAATGCTGAAACCATCAGGGTGGCTACGGCAACACAACTGGTAAAAGAAAGACGGCCGGATCTGGAAATTGATGGCGAGATGCAGGTGGATCCCGCTCTTGATTTTGATTTACTGAACGATCAGTATGCTTTTAGCACACTGAAACAGCGTGCTAACGTGTTGATATTTCCATCCCTGGAAGCGGGCAACATTGCTTATAAGTTGATGAGCCGTGTAGGAGGCGGCGAAGCAATCGGCCCGATCCTGGTTGGCTTGGAAAAATCGGTTCATGTATTGCAAAGACACAGCGATGTGGATACGATTGTTCGCATGAGCGCCATCGCAAGTATAGACGCGGAATAATTTTAAATACGTTCTCAGAAGAACCCGGGACCAAAATCTCAATATTTGGTATCCGGGTTTTTTATTTGCCTAAAATTGACTAAATTATAAAAACGCTTTTTGTAAATACAGGATAATTTTTGAAAATAATTCTGAAAAACAAAAAGGCAATCGTTTTAAAATTATTATTTTTGTTTGAAGCAAGTTGGTGAATTGAATGAGCGAATCAAAGAGGAGTTTATATGTTTAGTCCGCAAACTTATAAAGAAAGACGCCGGGTTTTGAAAGAATCAATGTCTGATGGCATCGGCCTTTTTTGGACGAATGATGAAAGTCCGATGAATTATGCTGCCAACGGTTATCGCTATCGTCAGGATAGTACTTTTTTATATTTCTTTGGCCTGGATCAGCCCGGATTAACAGCTATAATAGATTTTAACTCAGGTGCAGAAATTTTATTTGGTGACGATCCGGCATTAGATGATATTATTTGGATTGGACCCCAGATCAGTCTGAAGCAAAAAGCAGAAAATATAATGATAACCGACGTACGGCCGGTGAATCAGTTACAGAGTTATCTGAGTGAAGTGATTAAGGATAAACGGACCATACATTTCGTTCCGCCTTATCGGCATGAACATCGTTATAAATTAAACAAAATTTTGGACATAAGCGCACAGGAAACGGATAAAAAAGCGTCGACTGAAATGGTCAAAGCAATCGTAAAACAGCGCTCTTTTAAAAGTAAAAGGGAACTGGAAGAAATTACAAAAGCGCATGATATCACACGCGAAATGCATGTTACAGCAATGCAGATGGCCCAGCCGGGATTGTTGGAAAGTGATATTGCCGGAAAAATTGAAGGTATGGCTTTAGCCCGGGGAACGGGTGTTTCTTTTCCGGTTATATTTACCATCCATGGCGAAACCCTTCATAATCATTATCATGGCAATCTGTTAGAGGAGGGCCGTTTAATCATAAACGATTCCGGCGCAGAAACGGCAATGCATTACGCCGCCGATATTACGCGAACATTTCCGGTTACCGGAAGATTTACTCCCGAACAAAAAGATATTTATCAGATTGTTTTGCAAAGCCAATTATCGGCAATGGAACAGCTCAAACCGGGAGTTGTTTTCAAAGATGTGCATAAACACGCCGCCCGCAACATAGTTGATGGGTTAAAAAATGTCGGATTAATGAAAGGCGACAGTACGGATGCAGTTGAACGGGGTGCTCATGCCCTGTTTTTCCCCCATGGTTTAGGACATATGATGGGATTGGATGTGCATGATATGGAAAATTACGGCGAACAGTACGTTGGTTATGACGATGAGACGACCCGCAGTGAACAATTTGGTTTAGCCGCTTTACGATTCGGAAAACGCGTTCAAGAGAATTTTGTGTTGACGATTGAACCCGGCATTTATTTCATTCCAACATTAATTGATTTGTGGCAAAAGGATAACAAATTTTCTGACTATATTAATTATGAAAAGGTTACTGCATTCAGGAATTTCGGCGGAGTTCGTATTGAGGATGACGTTGTAATTAACGATAGTGGATGTGAGGTGCTTGGTAAGCCCATTCCAAAGACGGTTCAGGAAATCGAAGAAATGTGCGCTCAGTAGGAATAGATAAATTCGTTCCAATTGCAGAAGTTCGGCTGGGATTGGTTTTAATGGATGAATACAATATTTGTAAGATGGGATGGTATCAAGCTGAACATTGAATCGACCACTTCCGACATTAATCATCGGAGTTATTTATGATCAAAGATTTTAAATCTTTATTGAATCGGCAGGCTAAGAAAGAAAACAATCGTGTCGCCGTAGCCATGGCTCAGGATAAAGACGTGCTTTTAGCTTTAGAAGCCGCGCGAGTGGCCGGATTAACGGATGCTATTCTTGTAGGCGACAAGAAAGAATTAAAAAAAATTGCCGATAGTGAACAACTCGATATTAAAAACTATGAAATAGTTCATATCACAGATGAACGTGAATGTGTGGCAGAAGCGGTGCATATTGTCCGTGAAGGTGAGGCACAAGTTCTCATGAAAGGCCTGAGCAGCACCTCCGTTTTTTTGAAAGGTATTTTAAATAAAGAAAACGGCCTGAGGGCAGCCGATCTCCTGTCCCATCTTGCCATTTTCGATAGCCCCAACTATCACAAATTATTATTCATGTCCGACGCAGCTATGAATATTAGTCCTACGTTAAATGAAAAAATTTCGATAACCAACAACGCCATTGCCGCCGCCAACGCTCTGGGATACAAAGAACCCAAAGTGGCCATTATATCCGCTGTGGAAAAAGTTAATGCGGAGGGGATGCCCTCTACAGCGGATGCGGCTATTATTTCCAAAATGAATGATCGTAATCAGATTACGAACGCCATCATAGACGGCCCGTTAGCTATCGATAATGCTTTATCTAAAAAAGCCAATGAAGTCAAAAAATTGCAATCCCGGGTAGGCGGAGATGCCGATATCTGTATCGTACCCAATATCGAGGCAGGAAATGTTTTTTATAAGCTCCTTACAATTCTGGGGAACGCTCAAGTGGGCGGTGTAATTGTTGGGGCCTCGGTGCCTGTGGTGCTGACATCCCGGGCAGATTCTGAAAACTCAAAATTTCTATCCATCGCTTCCGCCTTAGCGATTAGTTAACAAACAGGAGTGGCTATGGCAAACGATTCAAATAAAAAACAACCTATCTTGTTGGTTGTCAATCCAGGGTCAACGTCGACGAAAATATCAATTTTTAAAGACATAAAAGAAACCTTTACAACCAATATAGGGCATAAAATCGAAGAGCTGTCCCGATTCAATAGGGCATCGGATCAAGATTTATACCGTATGGAAATCATTATTCGCGTTTTACGCGAGAAAAAAATCGCCCTTAGTGAAATTACGGCGGTAGTGGGCAGAGGGGGGCTTTTGAAACCCATAGAAGGTGGTACCTATAGTGTGAATGAAAATATGGTAGCCGACTTAAAGCAAGGTGTCTCAGGAGATCATCCTTCTAATTGTGGCGGTTTGATTGCGTATGCCATCAGCAAAGCACTGGGATGCAGTGCATTTATTGTTGATCCGGTTGTTGTGGATGAACTACAACCCAAAGCCCGAATATCAGGCATGCCCCTCATTAAACGTCGCAGCATATTTCATGCATTAAATCAAAAAGCAGTTGCTCGTCAGACAGCCGAGGCCCTGGGCAAAAAATATACTGCATCTAACATTATAGTTGTGCATATGGGGGGGGGTATAACCGTAGGTGCCCATTGTAATGGAAGGGTTATCGATGTGAACAATGGACTGGATGGTGACGGACCGTTCAGTCCGGAACGAAGCGGGGGAGTGCCTAGCGGAGATCTGGCTAAAGCCTGTTATTCCGGAGAGTATACCCTGCCTGAAATGAAAAAACTGATCAAGGGACATGGTGGTATGGTGGCTTATCTTGGCCTGCACGATCTGCGCGCTGTCGAGGATTTAGTGGATGAAGGCGATGAAAAGGCTAATCTTGTTTACGAAGCGATGGCTTATCAGATTGGCAAAGAGATCGGTGCAATGGCTGCGGTATTGAAGGGCAAGGTCGATGCTGTTTCGCTTACTGGCGGAATTGCCAAGAGTGAGCGTTTCGTCCAACTGATCAAGCAGTATATCACCTTTATAGCGCCTGTACACGTTTATCCGGGAGAACAGGAAATGCGGGCTCTTGCCTTAGGTGGATTACGCGTTATAGAAGGCGAGGAAGAAGCAAAATTTTATTGATGTACGATGGGTTCAACAAAACGTGATATTATTACTATACATATTTCAAAGCCCTTATTACCCCTTTGTCTAACTGATACGATGATGTTACCAGCCGGATTTTCCATTTTATAATATTAAACGATTCCATATCTTTACATAACCAGCCAAAAGTCTTGATCAGGCAAGCGTAAATATTGTAACTATTTAAAATTTGTTATCATCAAATTTAATATAAAAAAATTAGAGGAATCCTTAGTATGGTAATTGAAAAAGTTTTATCCGATTTAAAAAATAACCCAATGGTTTTGCTCAACCCTCAAAATCTTGAGAAATTATTAGATGAAGTGCATATTATCAGTGAAAAAGACACCCTGATTTCCGGTTATATCCGTATTTTAAAAGTTGACAATTTATATATCACCCAGGAAACGACAGATAAAAATGAAATTGTTTTACGCCTTTTCCGCTCTGAAAAAGAAGCCAAGGCTCTGGTCGATGATCATTTAAAAACCTATGAAGATATGTGGAACGGATGTGGCTGTAAGATTAATTACTATTCTTAAGCAAAAAAGGGTCAATTCAATTTTGTATTAAAGAGAATGATGGCTTTGATAAACTTTTTTCGATCCCTTTTTTGTAAAGAGATATCGTGAATAATTCAGAAGCATTAAACAGCCATTATCCCGTAATTATATGGAATTATTTTGTTTGTCATTCGGTTCTAAGGTGAAATTTTAAAGAGCAGGCACTTTTATCAGCAATATTCAATACCCAATTCTAATAACCGGATGATGAATAACTTACTGTGCAACTATTTTGTTAATTATATGAAATGATAAATATCAAACCAAAAGGAGCCTAATATGGCAGGAATTCATAAAATTCAGGATTTTATGGATACGACTTATGTAACTCTCAAACCGGAAATGGATGTGTATAAAGCCATCGAAATTTTTCTGGAAAAGGGAGTGACCAGCGCTGTTGTTACAGACGAAAAGGGTAAAGTCGTCGGTATATTGTCTGAAAAAGACTGTTTGCAACTGATGACCAAAGGATCATACTATCAATTACCAAGCGCAAAAGTCAGTGATTTTATGACCAAAGATGTTTTTTGTGTAAATCCTAGCACAGATATTTTTAAAATAGCGGATATGTTCCTGAGTCATAATTTTCGCAGAATTATTGTGACAGATGAAGATAACAAAATGATCGGCCATATTACACGTCGGGACATGTTGCGCATTATAAAACAACTTAAGACCAAGCAAAAGGAAGTTAAGAAGGCACCCATCCTGTAATTCAACTATGTTCTTAATGCGGGCATCGTCATGCATCGGCAACCACCACCACCTCGGGAAAGCTCGTTTCCTGAAATGGCTATGGCATATCTATCCATTGCATCCAAATCGACGCGGCCAGTAACTGCGTCGGCCGCCTCCACACGGGGAATACCTGCCTTAGCTAACTCGTCATATGTATGATAATTCATGCCATATCCAATTATTTTACCAGGGCTTATTGTAAAAAAATTAGTTCCGGCTTGCCATTGCTCCCGTTTCTGGTAAAGCTCATTTTGTCCACCACATTTGATCGGTTCTAAATTAATGTTAACGGTGCGTAATGCATCAAATATGTATGGATACCGTTGCAACTTCGGTTTGGAAGGATGACTTATATTGATATGAATAACATCTACGGCATCCTTGGCTAATAGCAACGGCGGAAAAACGACTGCTTTATCGTGATCAATCATCGTAAAAACCATATCAAGATGGATCGTTGCCCTTATTTTGGGAAGAATGACCACAAAAACGTGCATAATCTTGTGCCGGCTTTTAAACTCTTCAATCAGGTAATCAATACCACGTGCACTGGTTCGTTCACTCATACCAATGAGAAGAATGTCTTCCTGCAAAATTAAAATATCCCCTCCCTCAAAAGTAGCATGAGGCATCGTCTGTTCCGAAGCATCTACTAAAAAATCTTCACATAAAAAGTGAGGATGAAAGCGAAATATATGGCTCATAATGATGGCTTCTGCAATTCGTATACGATTGGCCATGTTTCCAATAAATACACGGTTATTAACAACCATTGCAGAGTCTCGGGTGTAAAAGAAGTTGGGAAGTGGCGGTAACGCGTAATTGCGAGTCGATAAAAATCGTTGAAGAGTATCGCGTTTTAATTCTGTCCCTAAAATTAATTGTTCTGCCAAAGCATCGGCGGACAGGCTAATTAGAAAATTTTCCATTTCCAATGCATCCAATTGCCGGCAAAGCTTATGGACCAGCGAAACTTTTATTTTTTCGTCTTCAAGAATATCCATTAAGAGATCGGAAACTTCGAGCGGCTGACAAACTTTTTGCAGTACCTGTTTCAATTGGGCATGTTGTTCGCGAGCCGAACTCAATTGAAGAATATCGTCATAGAGCAACTCCATGGATGCTTCCGGGGTCATGCGTTCCAATTCCATGCCGGGCGTATGGATGATAACTGTCTTGATAGGACTAATTTCAGATGATACATTGACATTATTCATAACTGGCCCCAACTTTGTGAGTCGATAATTCAATAATGATTTGAAGAGTATTAACACAAGACATTTTGATAGAACGAACGACAAGTCCATTTAATGTAAAGGACCTGTTACCTTTTCAATTCTATAAAGATAAAGGAATGATATTTTTGAAGCAATTTCAAATCAATGCAGGGAGGTTAGATGATAACAAAATGGAAATTTAAAATTATAATTTCTAAAAAAAATATATAAAGCTCATTTTGGGCTAACAAAGTGAATATTGTTCAAATTGATGAGCTGTAACAAAAAAAAATCTAATAAAATTTACTGGGGTATAGATCAAATATAATAAACGTAAGCGCATTAGTAGTTAGCCAACTAAATAATAATATAAATCTTAAACCTCTGTAACCCATTAATAATAAAACATTTAAAATAAAAAGATCAACTCAATCTTTATGGTTAATCTTCAATTTTATCGATACCTTCAGGAAAACGTATTTCCATCGTAATGCGGTAAGGCGAAACATGTACACGATGATGTTCATCGGTAATTGAAAACATGTCTCCGTCTTTCATTTTAAAATCTTTGACGGTTTTTTTCAGGTTTTCAATTATAGTCTCAATATTTTTCTTATGCATAACCCCTCCTTCTTTTATTGTTTTATCTTAGATAAGCTTCACTAACATCAAGTTAGGTACGTATTAGAATCCTGTTATGCAGTACAGTTTATGTCTTAAGAAAATTGTAGAGTAGTTGACCGTCATTAAAGTATCATTTTTACGATCACTTATTTAAAATGTTCCCTAAATGTAATCTGTATCACTTTTGTTCTTTTACATATATTTATATCTTAGTTGTTGTGTAAAATATTTCCATTGTAATAAAAATTTTGAAATTATTCCTGTTAAACGTTAGCTTAAATTTATGAAAATCGTTTCTGCTGCAGATGCATTAAGTGTAGGTTTAATGTATTTATAACATAATAGCCTTTATAACCATCTACAATTATGAGAGGGCGCTTCAATGACTGCAAAAATGAATGTGTTGTTATATGTATTCTTAGCTGGAGCCCAGCTATTGCCAGCTCAAAAAAGTCAACCCACCTGGATTACAGAGCATCCGGTACATCCTGATTTTTATATTGGGATAGCAATGGCGGATAAAGAAAATAATCCCCAAAACTATCACAAAATAGCAAAGGAGAATGCTCTCATGAATTTGGCATCTGAAATCAGTGTGGATATTTCAGGAAGCTTTATTCATGAATTAGCCGAAAAATCGGGAATGATCGATGAAGAAGTCAGACAGGAAGTGCATGCCTCAACCCGGGCACAATTAGAAGGTTATGAATTAGTGGATAATTGGGAAGGCGATAATTCTTATTGGGTTTATTATCGTTTATCCAAAGAAAAATACGAAACCATAAAAAAACGAAATGAGCAGAATATTCGAGAACTCACCGTCGACTTGCTGAAACAAGCTAAAACCGCTCAACAAAACAATAATATCGCCCAGGCATTACAATTTTTATCGAAGGCATTGAGCGGAATGGAATCCCGGTTTGGCCAACCGATCAAAGCTCAAATTGAAGACACCGAAGTTATTTTAAATAATTATGTGTTTTTTGAATTGCAGAAGCTGTTAAACGATATTTCAGTTACAGCTCGAACCAAACAAATTAAAGCGACCATGGGCCAGCGGGTGCAACAGCCTGTGCAGGCTAAAGTAAACTATAAAGATAATCGGGAAATCAACAACCTGCCTCTGAATGTCACGTTTATACGAGGTGGAGGGGAAGTCGTCAACACAGTTTATACGAATGCCAATGGCACAACCGGCATCAATATTCAAAAAATAACAGACTCAGAACCTTTGCAAATTCTGGTTATTTCGGCTTTCGTAATAGATGTGGATAACTTAACCAACCCCCTGCTTAAGCGCTTAATAGAAAACCTGACAATCCCGCAGGATCGGGTTATTATCGAAGTGGCCGGCCCTTCAGTATATATTGAATCTCAGGAAATGCATCTGGGGCAGGCTGCTACTTTGCTCTATTTGGAACCCAAACTGAAGAATGCATTATCCAAACATAACTTTAATTTTACAGAGGATTTATCCCAAGCCGATTGGCAGATTAAAGTACAGGCAGAAAGCTATGAGGGTGCGAATCTTTATGACATGTATACCGCATTTTTAGATTTTTCCATTTCCATTATTGATTTAAAAAGTGGCCGGGAAATTTATAAAAATTCGTATTCCAAAATCAAAGGTGTTCAACTGGACTATGAAAAAGCCAGTAAAAAAGCATTTAAAAATGCCGGTGAAAAAATCGAAAATATAGTACCTGACATTTTAGCTTCCCTGGAAAAAATGAACTGACGATCTGAAATACTGACATAATATCAAGCAGCGATGCATTTTTTATACGGGCCAATCCTATAATTGATGGGTAAAAATAAACTTCAACTCTGATTATTATTTCTTTGCATTAAGCGTGAAATTAATAAAGAGAAACGGGTATAACAGATTAATACTTTTCTTCCAAAATTTTGAAACAAAATTGTAAATGAACAGTTAAACGATGTTGTACAATTCGGGTAATGGAATCGCTATTGATTTAAAAATAGTGCATTATTAAATTATAGTTTAAATAAAATATATTTCAATTGATGCCGGTGATATTATTAAGGAGATGGATCATGGTAATTCGCTCTATCATAGTTGTTTTGTTGGGACTTTCTCTTTTTGCTGCATGTTCTACAAAAAAATCAGAAGCTGAATACTACCAGGCAGCCACAAAAGCCTACTCAGAAAACGACTATAAATTATCATTAGAACAGTTCAAGCAACTGATTAAGCATTATCCCGATGGCAAACGGGCGGCTGAAGCGCACTTTATGCTGGGCTTCATAAACGCAAACGATCTAAAGAACTATGAAGACGCAAAAAGTTATTATGAAAAATTCATCAATAAATTTCCCAAACATGATTTAGCCGATGACGCCGAGTTTGAATTGAAAAATCTGGGTAAAGATGAAAATGATTTACCTATTTTTAAAGAATTAGCCAGCGACACTGTAAAAAAACAGCTATAATTTTATCGTATAATCATGAAATGATATCAATCCTCAGCAGATTAGATCGAAACCAAGAGGGGACAGAGTTGGATAAACAAAGAGGAATGATACAACTCCATTTTATACTTTTTGTCTTCTTTATTGTCAATATTGCTCCTGTTTTGGGTGCGGACACTTTAAATACTCAAATTGAGCTCAGAACATATTTGAAAGAAAATTCTGTTCCGCTCAATAAGGAAGTGATTTATCACATTGAATTAAGATGGAAGGGCGATTTAAACCGGTATAAAGTTGTTCAGATCAGTGAGCCCGTCATCCAGAATTTAAAGCTGCGCGGAAGCGGTTCATCCAATAAAGTGTTTGAGACCGACTCAGGAATAACGGAATCGGTAAAGACATTGACTTACTATTTCACTCCAGTGGAAATGGGTATGGCCTACATTGATGGGATAACGGTGCAGTACGAAAATAATTTGTCTGGTGAAAGAGAAGAATTAGTGGCTCAACGTGTATCGGTGAAAATTGTTGATTCCGTGATTACAAGCCAGAAAAACAATAATCTGGCACGTAATATTTTCTTCATATTGATATTCCTCTTCTTAATGATCGTGCTTTATTTTATATGGCGATACTTTAGAATACAAAAACGCACTAGAAGGAACGAACTTCACCAGGACGAATCCCTTGAGGATCGTTATTTACGCAAGTTGCGTGATGAAATTAAAATTGATGACAACCGACCGACAGAACTTGTGGAACAATTATTAAATTTGTGCAATAAATATTTCAAAGAAAAGTATAATTTGTCGGGCGCGGTAACATTTGATAGGTTTGAACCATTTCTCGGTGATGATAATACACCGAACTCAACCATCGAAAAAATGCGACAGCTGTACAGGCAAGCAGAACTGAGCAAATTTGCCAGAGAAAAAGTGAACGGTGCTGAAAATCAATTGTTCTATGATACGGTAGAGATGACGCTCGAACACCTCAATAAAAAGAGTTCAATAGTTTAGCTCAATGAAATATCCATTGATTTAAATTCAATACCAGAATCCCATAGAAAAAACGATATTACTGTGTGGATATTCTAAGGAGGTCAAATGAATCCGGACATTAAGGCGATAAATGAAAAAATAGAAAAAGAAAGTTCCTTTGTTGAGAATATTCTGAACGAAATTGGTAATGTGATTGTCGGGCAGACCTATATGGTTGAACGATTGCTCATCGGTCTGTTAAGTGATGGGCATATTCTGTTAGAAGGTGTGCCTGGATTGGCTAAAACATTAACAGTGAGTACCCTGTCCAAAGCAATCGATACCAAATTTCAGCGCATTCAATTTACTCCTGACCTGTTGCCTGCCGATTTACTTGGCACGTTAATTTATAATCAAAAAGAAATGGACTTTATTACAAAAAAAGGGCCCATTTTCAGTAATCTTATATTAGCTGATGAGATCAACCGTTCACCGGCTAAAGTACAAAGTGCATTACTGGAAGCTATGCAGGAACGGCAAATCACCATTGGTGAAAATACGTTCCCTTTGGAAGATCCTTTTTTAGTGCTGGCGACACAAAATCCCATAGAGCAGGAAGGCACCTATCCATTACCCGAAGCTCAGGTGGATCGGTTTATGCTTAAGCTACAAATCGGTTATCCAAAAAAAGACGAAGAATTGGAGATTATCCGCCGGCAAACCAAAAGCGAATCGTATAAAGTGCAGCCGGTTATAAAACCGCATGAAATCATCAAAGCCAGATCTGTAGTTACTGAAATTTATATGGATGAAAAAATTGAACAATACATTATCGATATCGTTTTTGCAACACGTGAACCCAAATCCTACGGTCTCGATGAACTGGAGGGATTGATTAATTACGGTGCAAGTCCGAGGGCATCTATTTATCTGGCAAAGGCAGCCAGGGCCCATGCCTTTCTAAATGGCCGCGGTTATGTAACACCGGAAGATGTGCGGGAAATTGGAATGGATGTTATGCGCCACAGAGTTATTTTATCCTATGAAGCAGAGGCGGAAGAAATGTCAACTGAAGATGTCATTCGCCGGGTACTCAATCGGGTGGAAGTTCCCTAAGCGGAATACTTTTTATTAATCAACGACGTTAGTTTAATTAGTTTTTTAATGATTTACTTTAACTGATAATATATGTTAATAGTCGGGCTCGGCATAGGCTTAATTGTTGTTTTAATTGTTGGTGTGTACTGGTTTAACCACCAACGTCTCAATCGTGCCAAACAACTGTCATTGGATATCGGCAATGATGAAGAACGCATTCCCAAAGAACTGTTAAAAAAAGTTAAACAAATCGAAATTTCCACGCGGCAGGTTGTTAACGAAGTATTTTCCGGTGAATATCATTCCGTTTTTAAAGGACGAGGCATGGAGTTCAGCGAAGTGAGGGAATACCAACCCGGAGACGACGTGCGAAACATTGACTGGAATGTTACGGCTCGAATGGGACATCCTTTTATCAAAGTGTTTGAAGAAGAACGCGAGCTTACGGTGATGCTTATGGTCGATGTCAGTTCCAGCGGTAATTTTGGTACAGCTTTGCAATTAAAACGGGAAATAGCCGCTGAAATATCCGCCATTTTAGCATTTTCGGCCATAAAAAACAAAGATAAGGTGGGATTGCTTATCTTTTCCGATTCGATTGAGAAATTTATTCCGCCGCGCAAAGGGAAAAAACACGTTTTGCGTGTTATCAGAGAAATTTTGTTTTTTAAACCTCAGGAATCCAAAACGGATTTATCGGCGGCACTGGAATATTTGAATCGGGTGATACGCCGAAAATCAACCGTATTTTTGCTTTCGGATTTCCTGACTGAAGATTATCAAAAAGCCTTGCAGGTGGCCAATAAAAAACATGACATCATCGCCATGAGTATAACCGATCCAAGGGAAATGAGTTTGCCGGACGTGGGTATGCTTGAATTGGAAGATGCTGAAACCGGTGAAACACTATTGGTGGACACCAGCAGCAAGTCGGTTCGGAACACATTTTATGATCAAACCGGCGGGCGATTCCGGGAATTGGATAGCTTCTTTAAATCGATTGGTGTGGATCATATTAATATAAAAACTGATCGGTCGTATATTGAACCGATCAATAAATTTTTTAGAATGCGGGCTAAGCGATTAGCCTCGTGAAATAATCCAATATATAGATGGTCAAATCCAAAAAAGATATGGATATTCAATGAGATATCAAAAAAACATAGCATTAAGGGGTATGGTCGGGCTGATCACCGGCATGTTTTTATTGGTATTATTCGCCTGTAAAACAGAACAAAAACCAAAGATACCGGCGGATGACAAACTAGAATTGGCCAATGCCTATTACACGAATGGTTTATATGAAGCGGCGGCAACGGAATATCTGGATTATCTGGATTCTTATCAGTTGGATGGTTCACGCCGGGCCAATACATACTATACGATCGCCAATATCTACTTCGAACGGTTGAATGATTATGATAAAGCTTTGCAATATTATTTCAAAGTAAAATATCTTTATCCGGAAAGTCGACTTCAGAGTGAAGTTGGTAAACGCATTGTTAATTGCCTGGAACGGTTGGGTCGATCCTCTGATGCTCAGCGAAAAATGCAACAAAAAACCGCTCTCGATCCATCGCAGGTGCAGGAAAGCCGGCCGGGAGCCGTAATTGCACGCATCGGTTCAACCAAAATTACAACGGGTGATTTGCAGCATGAGATGAGCAACTTGCCCAATTATATGCACCAGGAAATGAATGATCCGAAGAAAAAAATAGAATTTTTGAAGCAGTATATTGTACAGGAATTACTTTACGATTCTGCGAAAAGGCAGGGATTAGACGAAGATAAAGAGGTCATTGAAGGCGCTTTTAGAGCTAAAAAAGCCTTAATGGCTGAAAAAATGTTACGACAAGAATTACAAGATAAAGTGGACATACCGCCGGAAGATGTGGAATTATACTATTTAGCACATAAAGACAAATATACGGAAAAAGATGAAGAGGGTAATGTAGTTCGACAGAAACCTCTCAATGAAGTTAGCCAGCAGGCAGCGCGCGATTTAGCTGCCGAAAGACAGCAAAAAGCGTATCAGAAATTGATCGATCGTCTGATGAAGGCCGAAGATGTCAAAATATATGAACAACGCATTCAATAAAATAAAATTATATTTACCGTTGGTGTTGGTGCTGCTGCTGTTAGTGAGCAATAACTCCAGAGCACAGGATAGTAAACACACTCTGATTGAAGTAGAATCCCGAGTGGATACATCTGTTATTACCATCGGTGATCGGGTGACCTATTCAATCATCATCAACTATAGAGAGGGTTTACGAACTGAACGCCCGGGAGAAGGTGTAAACCTGGGTATGTTTCAGATTAAAGACTATAAAGTCCATGATCCCAAGAAGCAAAACGGCCGTATTATTGAACATTTTGATTATCATATATCGGTTTACGATACCGGTCACTATACCATCCCGGCTTTTCCCATAGCTTATTTTCCCTCAGACAGCAGCAATGATTATCGAATCATCGAAGCCGATCCAATTGATATTACCGTTAAATCAATATTGAGCGGGGATGGCGCCAGAGAATTGAAAGATATTAAACCGCCAAAGTCGATTCCATTTAACTATGCCTTCTGGATATCAATGGCGGTTATAGTTCTTTTACTGGGGATAATCGGCTACATCGGGTATCGCATGTGGAAAAAACGTAAGGAAAAAGGATACCTGTTTACACCGCCTAAACCACCCCGTCCGGCGCATGAAGTTGCCCTGGAACAGCTGCAGGTTTTGTTTAACTCCCAATTAATTTCTCAGAAAAAATACAAAATATTTTTTACGGAGTTATCAAATATTATGCGAAGTTACCTGGAAAAACGTTTTTTTATACCGGCCCTGGAAGAAACGACTACAGGAATACTGCGGAACATTCATAAACATATTAACGACGAAGATGATATCCAACAGTTACGTGATGTTTTGTTTCTTGCGGATATGGTTAAATTTGCCAAACATATTCCAGACGAGGCATCAATTAGTAAGGCCCGACAGGCTGCAGTGCGGTTTGTTGAGGATACAAAGCTTGTGTATCATGAACAGGTAGTCGGTCAGAGTCTGCAGGATGGTTCCTCAGTAGGAGAACCTAAGGGTGTAAACCAAGTGAAATCGTTACCCGAGAGCAATCAAAAGAATGTAGAGAATAAAAACGGAGGTACTGGCATTGATTGATGTAGAAAATTTAACGCGATTTTATGGGGATAAGAAAGCCATTGCCGATGTATCCTTTCATGTAAATAAAGGAGAAATCGTCGGGCTGTTAGGCCCCAATGCTGCAGGTAAAACAACAACGATGCGCATATTGACCTGCTATATGCCGCCCACCAGTGGAAACGCCACAGTAGGGGGATATGACATTTTTGATGAAAGTATGCACGTGCGGAATATTACCGGCTATCTGCCTGAAAATCCACCGGTTTATACAGATATGAAGGTCAGCGATTATTTGGCATTTGTAGCCAAGATTAAAGGGGTGGATAAAAGAGATCGCAGGAAAGAAGTTGACACCGTTGTGGAAAAGGCGGCTATTGGCGACGTCCAGCACAGGATAATAGGTAAACTATCCAAAGGCTTTAAACAAAGAGTTGGCCTGGCTCAAAGCCTTATTAAAAATCCGGAAATTGTTATTTTGGACGAGCCCACTGTCGGTCTTGACCCCAAACAGATTATCGAAATCCGGGAATTGATCCGTAATCTGAAAGGCGATCACACCGTAATCCTTTCTTCCCATATTCTGCCGGAAATTGAACAGACCTGTGAAAGGGTCGTTATCATTAACGAAGGCGTCGTCGTTGCTGAAGATACGGTCGAAAATTTAACACACCTTCGGGAAGGCGGCGAACGCATCCGCTTGCGCATACAGGGCGGTAAGGAAGAAATCCGCAAGGCTCTGAAGGCCGTCGATAACATTAAACAAATTGATTTTAAAGATGAAAAGAAGGGCATACATCATGTCAATATAGAAAGCGACAGCGATATTCGTAAAGAATTGGCAAAAGCAATTGTCAATGACGGTTTAGGTTTGTATGAATTATCAGCCGATCGTTATACACTTGAAGATATCTTCTTACACCTGACGACTAAGGAAGAGGAGGTTGCCTGATATGATGAAAACATGGGCTATTTTTGAAAAAGAGTTTAAATCCTTTTTTTATTCACCGATTGCATACGTCATTTTAGCCATATTCACGGCATTAACTGGCGTATTTTTCTATCTATATTTATCCAGTTTTGTGGAAGCCTCATTAATGGATACAATTCGTTCACAGCAATATAGGATGGCCCCGCAAAAGCTGAATGTCAATCTGATGTTGATAAGGCCGTATTTCTGGAACATCGCTTTAATTTCGTTGTTCGCCTTACCGACCATTACCATGCGATTGTATTCCGAAGAAAAACGTATGGGTACCGTGGAACTACTGTATACAACACCAATCAAACCCATACAAATTATTTTGGGGAAATTCTTTGCCGGGCTGGCACTTTACATCGTTCTGTTAATTCCAACGATGTTATTCCAGGCGCTGTTATTTGCCTATGGTAATCCGGCCTTTATGCCGGTACTATCCGGCTATATCGGTCTGATTCTTCTGGGATCAGCATTTATCTCGGCAGGATTATTCATATCTACGACAACCGAAAACCAAATCATCGCAGCCATAGGCGGATTTGCGCTATCGTTATTGCTGTGGGTTGTGGGATGGGGAGCCAGTTATGCCGGCGGTACCCTTGCTCCCGTACTCGATTATATATCCATTATAAACCATTTTGAAGATTTTGCCCAAGGTGTCATTGATAGTACGCATATTATTTATTATCTGTTATTTACGGCTGTAGGGGTGTATTTTTCTTTAAAGATGGTTGAATCGGTTAAATGGAGAGGCTGATTGAACCACCTAATCTTTTCAGCCAAAGTGATTGCATATGACAAAACGATATGAATTATTTTGAAAAAATCCATGGAGAATATGAATTATGAAATTACTCGATAAAATAACAGGCATTGCGGGGATTTTACTCGTACTTGCCGCCATGATCTGGTATTCCATCGGCAAGATATGGGGGACTTTCCACTGGATATTTTTAATACTGGGAATTTTGGCCGTCGGCTATTTCTTGTTTATGTACTATACCAAACGTGAACGTATTTATTCCAAAAAATCATTAAAAGAGGGCTCCAATTTAGCCATCCAAATAATTGTAGTTTTAGCTATAGCTGCTATGGTTGCCTTTATTAGTACGCAGAGACATTTACGTGCGGATTGGTCCGCCAACAAACTCTATAGTCTGGCGGATCAAACGGTGAGCGTTCTGGAAAATCTGCAAAGGGACGTTACTGTTAAGGCTTTTTTCAAGTCATCGGAGCAAAAACGAGCCCGCGATCTGCTGGATGAATATGATTACCGCTCCGGAAATTTTTCATATGAATTGATCGACCCCGATGAAGAGCCCCAAATCACTCAGAAATACGGCGTTCAACAATACGGAACTCTGATTGTGGAATCGGGACAAAAAACAGAGAACGTGGAAACTTTGGAAGAAAGCAATTTGACCAATGCGATTATCAAGGTAACCCGCGATCAGGATAAGGTGATTTATTTTTTGACCGGACATGGAGAGGCATCGGTTAAAGACGAATCCAAAAACGGTTTTAAACAGGCAGCGGATGCCATCAAAAAAGAAAATCATCTGGTCCGGGAGCTGAATTTAGTACGTCGGCGTTCTATCCCGGATAGTTGTACGGCACTGGCCATCATTTCACCCAAACAGGATTTATTCCCCGCTGAATTGGATACCATTCAACGATACGTGCAAAATGGGGGCAAACTCCTATTAATGACCGATCCCGAACATCCCCGTTCGGTTAAGACATTAGCCGAGACATTTCATGTTTCGGTTGCAAACGATCTGGTTATTGACGCCAGCGGTGTTGGCCAGTTATTTGGTGCCGGACCAGCAATGCCCCTGGTTACCACCTATGATCAGAACCATGCTATAACGGAACAATTCGGCAATACAATGACTTTTTATCCCCAGGCCTCCTCTCTGAGGGTGCAAGAGGATAAGGACGGATATAGCATGACGGAATTACTAAAAACATCCGGAAACAGTTGGGGGGAAACCGATTATAAAAGCGGGCAGGTCTCGTTTGATGCTTCCGCGGATACTCAGGGACCAATCACTTTGGCGGTTATCGCTGAGAAAAAAACCGGTGATCAAAAATCAATAGCGGCCATATTCGGAGATTCTGATTTTGCCCGTAATGCTTACTTCAGCAATCAATCCAACTCTGATTTATTTCTGAATACGATTAATTATCTGGTGGAGGAGGAAGATTTGATCAGTATTCGACCCAAACAGGTTGATGATCGCCGATTGACGTTAACCCAGGCGGATGTATCAACCTTATTTTATCTGGTCGTAATTGCTATACCGGTTATTGTCGTTATTTTGGGTGTTGTTGTATTTTTCCGGCGAAACAAGGCATAAGGATTTGAACAAGGTGAGGCGGGTATCACGGTGAATAGATACCCGCTGAAATAATTACAGAAATTTAATAGGGATATTTGGAGGAAACCATACCTATGCGCAACACATTGATACTCTTAGTCATAGCCCTTGCGTTAGGCGCTTATGTCTATTTTTATGAGATCAAAGGCGGACAAAAAAGGGAAAAGCAGAAAGAATATGCTGCAAAACTGGTTCATTTTGAGAAAGACAGTGTAGAACAGATACAGATTAAAAGTCCATTCGAAAAATTTGTCTTTCACCGTAGCGCAAATGGCTGGGACATAGCTGAACCGGTTCAAACCGGGGCCGATGATTCCCCCATAAACACTTTATTGACCAGTTTGAAAAATGCAAAAAAAGAACGATCTTTCAGTATAGGACCCTCGGAAAAAGATCAATACGGTGTGGGTAATAGAGCCACCCGCATTGTATTATCGCTTATGAACGGACAGAAGGACTCTTTAATTCTGGGTAACAACAGCAACATAGGTTCTAATGTTTATGCAGCCAAAGTGGATACGCAAGTACATCTGACCGCCGCTACTGTTAAAACGAATGCCAATAAGTCACTATTCGATTGGCGGGATAAAAAGGCTATCCATTTCGACAAAAGTAATGTCCGCGAGTTCACGCTTAAAAACCGGCATGGGCGGTTTACATTTAAAAAAGACGGTAACCAATGGAAGATTACCGAACCGATTGAAACCGACGGTGAAAAATCAAAAATTGATGCCGTACTCAACAAACTGGATTTCGGACGCATTAAGTCTGTGGTGGCCGAGAAAGCCGGGCGTCTATCGGAATATGACCTTTATCGGCCCGCTTATGAAATTGAATTATTTTTGGGACCTGAAAAGGCCAAAAAGAGGGTGATGTTTTCAAAACTAGAAGAAAATCAGGCCTTTGGTAAAGATGGCGTCCGGCCGCACATTTTTACGGTGGATTCCAATTTTATCAAACCTTTAGCTCCTAATTTGTTCAATTTCCGTGATAAACAGGTCGTGACGTTTGATAAAAACCAGGTTGATCGTCTTAACTTATTGTATGACGGCCAATTGTATCGGTTGAGCAAAGATACATCGGACACATGGAAGGATGACAGCGGCAGAAAAGCAAAAACATTTAATGTAAATTCCGTATTAAACGCTTTTAAAAATTTAGAGGCAGAGCGTTTTGTGAAAGAAAATCCGCGGTATCTGATGCCATACGGCTTGGTGAATCCTGAAGGTAAAGTTGAAGTTTTTGCAGGAGATGACAAACTGGCGGAGCTGGATATCGGCTATCAAAAAGGGGATATTGTCTATATTCGAAATCCCAGAAAAGACGCGGTTATGGCTATTAAACCCGATAAACTAGATCAGCTCTTTCCTGAACAGGATGAGATCATACAACCTGTAAAGAAAGAAGCAGAGGAAACTGATTCAGAATAATGTACCGATTTGCTGATCCACATTACCTGTTTTTGCTGTTACTCGTTCCGCTTTTTATCATTTATTATCTAAAGGGACAAAGGCGGCAAAGCGGTAAAATAAAATATTCAGACGTTGCTTTATTAAAGAATTTGAAGCCGACTTTAAAACAGAAAGCGAGGCATGTCTTATTCCTTCTACGTATTGTGGCTTATATTTTGATAATTTTTGCTTTAGCTCGTCCGCAGTCGGGCAGCAAAGAAGAGGAGATCGAAACGGAAGGCGTCGATATTGTTTTGGCTGTGGATGTATCCACCAGTATGCTGGCGGAAGATTTTCAACCCCAAAATCGGCTTGGGGCTGCAAAGATGGTAGCTAAAGAGTTTGTTGAAGGCCGGACAAACGATCGTCTGGGGATGGTGGTCTTTGCCGGTCAGAGTTTTACACAATGCCCCTTGACGGTAGATTACGGTGTACTCATTTCTCTATTGGAACAAATCAAAATTGCCGACAAAGATTGGGATGGAACAGCAATCGGCATGGGAATAGCCAATGCTGTTAACCGCTTGAAAAACAGTAAAACTAAAAGTAAGGTCATTATCTTATTAACGGATGGTGTCAATAACAGCGGGCAAATTGATCCTCTAACTGCCGCCCAGATTGCCGCCACCTATGATATTAAAATTTACACGATCGGAGCAGGGAAAAAGGGCACAGCCCTCTATCCGGTTCAACATCCGGTACTGGGGAAACAATACGTACCCAGACCGGTTAAAATTGATGAAGAAGTTCTTAAAGAGATTGCCGGTATTACCGGCGGAAAATATTTTCGGGCAACCGATGAACAGAAGCTAAGGGAAATTTACCAGGCGATCGGCGAAATGGAACAAACTAAAATCAAAGTGCACGAGTACACACGTTATACGGAGTATTTTGTTTATTTTTTGATGGTTGCTATACTGCTGCTGATCGGAGAAATTGTTTTAGCCAATACATTCTTTAAACGAATACCATAAAAGCTCTGAATAAATACGGATAACAATCTGCGATGGAAGTATTAAAATTTAAATATCCGCTTTTACTGCATGGCTTGTGGGGCGTTTTTTTGCTTGTCCTGTTCTTTGTTTATGTGTTTAGACACAAAGAAGCTTTACTGCGTCGTTTTGGGCAAATCGAATTGGTAAGAAAAATGATGCCCGGTTACAGTCGGGTCAGAGCAATATGGAAATCGGGATTGTTCATTTTAGCCTATGTCTTTTTTGTAATTGCGGCTGCTAATCCTCAGTTGGGTACCCACCTGGAAGAGGTAAAACGAAAAGGAGTGGACATTATAGTGGCGTTGGACCTGTCACTCAGTATGCAGGCTGAAGATATTGCTCCTAATCGTCTGCAAAAAGCCAAACACGAGGTATCCAAATTGATTGATCTCCTGGATGGTGATCGTATCGGATTAATCGGTTTTGCCGGTCTTGCCCATACCCATTCTCCCTTAACCCTTGACTACGGTGCAGCCAAATTGTTTCTGCGAATGATGGATACAAATTTAATACCGCAAAAGGGTACGGCCATCGGTCATGCTATAGATGAAGCAATCCAAGCGTTTGAAAAAACAGAGCGTAAATATAAAGTGTTGATTTTAATAACTGATGGGGAAGATCACGGCACCAAACCTATTGAAATGGCAGAGAAAGCGGCAGAAGAGGGTATTAAAATACATACGATTGGTTTAGGGTCACCGAAAGGAGTTCCCATCCCGATTTATGATAAATACGGCAATCAAACCGGTTTTAAAAAGGACAGACAGGGTAATGTTGTAACCACAAAACTGGACCAAAACACCTTGCAGAAAATCGCTTTTGTAACCGATGGCAAATATTACTTATCTTCATCAGGTGAAACGGAGCTGGGTAAAATCTTGGAGCAAATCAATGCTATGGAACAAAAAGAATTAAGCGCTAAAAAGTTTACGCAGTATGAGGACCGTTATCAGATTTTTATAATTTTGGGCTTACTGGCCCTTATTATCGAATGGTTTTTGCCCATACGTACACGCAAATATAAAGATGAGATGGTTTACTCATGAAACATATGAAATTTTATATATTGATAATACTCATGACAAATATTCTATACGCCCAGGGCATTCGCGGCAAGATAGAGAAAGGGAATCGGGATTATCAGGGAGAACAATATGAGTCTGCGTTATCCAAGTATCAGGATGCCTTGCTGGATGATCCGATGAATTCGGTTGCTATTTTCAATAAGGGTAATGCTCTTTATAAGTTGAAAAAGTACGAAGAAGCCCGCGAAACCTATCAAAAAATAACCGCAAGCGAAGATATTAAAACCAGCGCCGAGGCCTATTACAACATTGGGAATACCTATTTTCAGCAAAATAAATTACAAGAGGCCATTCAAGCTTACACAAGATCTCTGGAATTAAATCCGGATGATCGGCAGGCTAAATACAACCTGGAACTGGCACGGGCCAAGCTTAAGGAAATGTCCCAAAAACAGCAACAGCAACCCCAACAACAAAATCAACAGCAAAAGCAACAATCCGCACAGGATCAGCAGCAACAGCAGTCGCAAAAGCAGCAGGAATCTCAGGACAATAAAGAAAAGCAGAAAAAACACCAAAATCTGCAAGAAGCTGCTGATAAACAAAGTGAAAAAGAGAAAAAACAAAAACAGCAAGCAATGCAACAACAGAAGAATAAACTCAACAAAGAGGAAGCTGAACGTATTTTAAATGCTCTGAGTGAAGATGAACAAAAGGCCCAAAAACATAAAACCCCGGTTCGCGGACGACAATCCGAATCGGTTAAAGACTGGTGATATGATAAAAATTAAAACGATACTGGCTACAATATTATTTGCCGTTTCAAGTCTGTGGGCTCAGGAGTTGACCATAGAATCTTACGTGGATCGTAATCCGGTTGCGGTGAATCAGCGCTTTAATTTTTCAATTGAGATAGCCGGGCAGTCCGCCGGTTTACCCGAGGTTGATTTTCCCGATTTAAACCCATTCAATATTTTGGCCGGACCCAATCAATCCACAAGTATTAAAGTCGTCAACGGCGCCATGACTTCTTCCAAAACGTATTCATTCATTTTAATGGCTCGTAAAGCTGGTGAATATAAGATTGGCCAAGCCACAGTTAAACACGAGGGTAAAACCTACTCGACTTCCCCCATCAAACTGGTTGTAACCAAAAGTGGACAGACTAATCCGCCTCCCAAAAATAACAATTCTCAAAAACGTAATGATGTTGAAATTGCCGGACAGAGTTTGTATATCAAAACAGACATTTCAAAAACGGATGTCTATCTGGGCCAGGAAATTGATTTGGAATACAAGGTATACTTTCGGGTCAACATTCGGGATAATGCCATTGATGCTTTACCTTCTTATACCGGTTTCTGGAACGAAACCTTCGAAACGCCTTCGCGCAGCCGCATCCGAAACGAAGTAATAAACGGTGTTAACTACAATGTGGCAACAATCCGAAAAGTAGCTTTATTTCCCACTAAAACCGGCAAAATCACCATTGAACCCATGACCATGACGTTTGAAGTATTGGTTCGGTCCAACCGCCGCCGAAGCTTATTTGATAATTTTTTTGATGATCCCTTCGGCAGAACCGTGCAAAAGAGCGTATCAAGCCAACCCATTACGGTGAATGTTAAACCATTACCGCAAAAGGGAAAGCCGGCAAGTTTTTCTGGTGCTGTGGGCGATTTTGATCTTAATGTTTCAGTTGATAAACAACGTACACAAGTGAATGAAGCTATTGCCTTAAACGTAACCATCAACGGTCAGGGTAATATCAAGCTTTTGGATTTGCCGCAAGTCATTGTGGATCAGGACATCGAAATGTACGATCCAAAAATTTCCTCGACTATCAACAATAAAGGCGGACGTATTAGAGGATCAAAATCCGCTGAGTATATTCTTATTCCCCGTCTGGAAGGCAATTTCGAGATTAAACCCATCCGTTTTTCCTATTTTGATCCCCTAAAAGAAACTTATAAAGCTTTATCCCATCCGGTTATACCGTTAAATATTTTGCCGGGAAAGCAACAGGCAACCAATATGTCATCGGAAACCGCAATAGGGAGCCGAAGGGAAGTATCCCTTCTGGGTAAAGATATAAGATTCATAAAGCAACATTCCGAGTTTATGCCTAAAGGGTATCAACCTTATACCACCACGACATACCAATTAAATTTTGTAGCCGCCTTTCTTTTGTTTATTGCCTTTTTTTTGTATAACGATCATCAGGCAAAACTGCAAAGCGATATTCGTTTGGCCCGCAGCCGCAGGGCGGGTAAAATAGCTGCCAAACACCTGGCGGAAGCTAAAAGAATGATTTCAAGACAGGAAAGTACAGAATTTTATAAAGCCGTTTCCAGGGCCTTACAAGGCTTCTTAAGGGATAAATTGAATATCGGTTTAACCGATTTCAGCGCGCGAAATATCCGCGAAAAACTGAACGAACAAAACGTTGATGACCCGCTTATAAAGGATTATCTTGACTTATTGAACGAATGTGATTATAACCAATATGCCCGGGCATCAGCCTCCGCCGATGAACGCAAGGCATTCTATGAACGGGCTAAATCTCTGTTAACCAGGTTTGAGAAATGGATTTAAAACATCTGTCATATTTATTTGTCATCAATGGTCTGTTCCTGTTCCTGTACAACGAATCCTGCGCCCAATCGATCGAACAATTATTCGAAAAAGGAAATATCCAATATCAGGAAGGACAGTATACGCAGGCCCTAGAATACTATCAGAAAATATCGGAAAGAGGATACGAAAGCGGGCCGCTTTATTTTAACATGGGCAATTGCTATTATAAACTAAATGATCTTGGTCATGCCCGGTTGTATTATGAAAGAGCCCGGTTTTTTATGAAGGGTGACATGGCCCTGAAAGAAAACATCCGATTACTGGAATTAAGACTGGATGATAAAATTGAACCGCCGCCAAAGTTTTTTTTATTTACATGGTGGGAAGCGCTAATCAATATGTTCAGTATTCAAATATTAAGTTGGGTGGTGGCATTAGGTTTTTGGATTGTGCTTGTGCTTGCTGCTCTGTGGTTATATTTTCAGCAAAGAAGAGGGATGGATCGTTTTAAGAACATGTTTGTTATTATGACCGTTTTCTTTATGATCGCTTCATTTATTCTGGTGTATAAAATATATGAACGCCATGATACCGTAAGAGGAGTTATTATGCAACCTGTTGTCACCGTATATTCTGCACCTGACTCCGAGAGCACGGAAGTATTTGTATTACATGAAGGTACGGTATTTCGTGTTGAACGACGCAATGACGATTGGCTTGAAATTAAATTATTGGATGGAAAGTCCGGTTGGTTAAAGAACACAACCGTTTCGATTATTTGAAAGTGAAGGGAAAGACTATGAAAGGTATACTGATTGGCGGTTTATCATTACTCGTGTTGTGGGGCTGCGCCTCTTCCAAAAAAACCGTTGCTGAGAAACCAGCAGCAGAAGAGAAAGAAGATTATTATTACGATGAATCGTTTGATCCTTTGACCCTCAATGATGATGATTTGACAATAGAGAAAACCGAAGATAAAGCGATAGTTACGGATAAGTCAAAAGATAAAATGGACAGTGCCGAGGAGTCATCAACAGCGGAATCGACAGATGCCATACAGGAAGTGGACGGTTTTCGTGTTCAGATTATTGCGACCAAAGATTTTGAAAGAGCTACGCTTGTTCATCGCATGGCTTCGGATCAGTTCTCAGAGGACAGCATCAAGGTCTATTTGAAATATGAAGCTCCCCTCTACAAAGTGCGCATCGGAGACGCCGTTCAACGCCGCCATGCCGAAGAGATTCGTAGTAAAGCTCTCAATCGATTCGAATATGACGGGGCATTCATTGTACCGAGCAAGGTTTATAAGAAAAAAGAACAATTCTAAGTGGATTCTCTCTTAAGGTTAAAGAGTTCATCAGCCTTTTATAACTCCAATGGGACGCAGACGAGCGACTTTGGGTGTGATACCACTACCATGCATTACATTGACCACTTCTGCCACATCTTTGTAGGCGTCCGGCATTTCCTCGGCTACGGTGCCTTTACCTCTCGCTTGAATAACGATACCTTTGTCAGCCATTTCTCGCATTAAATTTCGCCCCTGTGCCGCTTTTTTTGCCTTTCGCCGACTCATTACTCTGCCCGCACCATGACAGGTACTGCCAAAGGTTTCATCTTTGGCTTTTTGAGTGCCAAGGGTAACAAAGGAATACCTTCCCATATCTCCGGGAATAAGCACCGGCTGGCCAATGGATTCATATTTTTGAGGTATACTTTCATGATGCGGACCAAAAGCCCGGGTAGCCCCTTTACGATGCACACACAACGCTTGGCTCTGCCCGTTCAGTTTGTGTTCTTCTTTTTTGGCGATGTTATGCGATACATCATAAACCAACTGGAAATCGAGCGACTTATCGGAAATACTCAGAACTTTTTTAAAGACATTTTTTGCCAGAGCCATAATGACCTGCCGGTTGCTCCAGGCAAAATTGGCAGCGCAGGCCATTGATGAGAGATAATTTTGGCCCTCACTGCTCTGGATGGGAGCAGAAGCCAGTTGCCTGTCTGGTAAAATCAAATTATACTTTTTTGCGGCCTTTCCCATCATTTTTAGTGAGTCATCACAAACCTGATAACCAAATCCCCGAGAACCGGTGTGTATCAAAATCACAATTTGATTTTCACTTAGACCGAAAACATTTGCAGCTTCCTGATGATAAATAGTATCCACCACATCGATTTCCAAAAAATGATTACCGGAACCCAATGTGCCCATTTGATCGCGACCGCGGTCGATTGACCGTTCGCTTAAAACAGATGGATCGGCCATGCGCATACACCCGTTTTCTTCAATGTAATCCAGATCGGATACACTTCCGAAGCCCTGGTCAATAACCCAGGATGCTCCTTTACCGACCGCTTTTTTGAACTCCTGTCGACTGAGTTTGCGAATGGCATTGGATGAACCCACACCGGTCGGAATGGCTCGGAATAAACCCTCTACCATTTTTTTTATTTGTGGTGCTATTTCATCATGCGTTAAACCGGTTCGGGCCAGCCGAACGCCGCAATTAATGTCGTAACCCACACCGCCTGGTGAGATAACACCCCCTTGCCAATCTGTAGCCGCAACGCCGCCTATTGGAAAACCATAACCCCAATGAATGTCGGGCATAGCCAGCGCGTATTTTTTGATGCCGGGTAAACAAGCCACATTAATAGCCTGCTGCAAAGGTTCACCTTCATTAATGAGTCCATGCATTATGGATTCGGAACTATAAATTCTGGCAGGGACACGCATATCGCCTGCAGCCTCTATCTCAAACAAAAACTCATCAATGGGATTAATGGTATGATTTTTATACCGCATAATATGGAATAACTCCCGCACGATTAAATATCAAAAAAAATTTTTGTATACATCCACCCATCTTGATTTTCAATGGAAAGTTGATGGTACGTAACCGCTTTGATTTCGGCTAGCTTATCTCTCAATGATGCTGGTATGGTAATGAACCTTACCTTACATGTCAAGCGCTGATTATCTGGGCGTTGTTCAAGGTTGAACGGATAAAAGTAATGACCTATCAGAAAATGGGAGTTTACCAGATAATTCAACTCACTTAAAAAGGCTACCAACAATTCTTCAGGGGTTTCTTCTTGCAATTCAAGTGTTTTCTCTATAAAATCAGTTGACGCTGGATGATTTTTGAGCACCAGATTGTAGTATCCTGTTGCAGCATTCAAGAACAAATCCGATAAAGATTTTCCCCAAACTTCAAGACCAACATCAGCAGTGTGCTCAATCTCACGGAAATTCTGTTTTGTTCTGTGCATCTTAAGGTAACCTGCGTTAAAGGAAAATTTGCTGTTTAATTAAAAAATAACACATTTTTGCCGAAAATAAAGATGATTTTAAAGAAAAAGGAGAATGAATGCGTAATTATTTAATCACTTTAACGGCATTTTTAACCATTGCTGCCTGTACATTGAATGAACCCCATCTGCCTTCATGGGATACTAAATGGACGTTTTTTCTGCCCGTACAGGATTATGAGCTTTCAGAAATTATAAAAGAAGATTCCTTGTTAACGGCTGACACAACGGCTAATGGCATTCCGATTATAAGCATTAACTCCTCGGATTCTACGGATTGGGAACGCATCGCATCGAATGATATGACTATTGATCCCGATGATGATCGATTTGTGGAAAAAGTTGGCGAAATTTCGCTTGGTGATCCTGAGGAAATCAAATCACCAGAATTAAATCTGGATGAATTATTGCCACCGGTCCTACTCAATAGTGGAGATACCCTCCCGCCATATGATCCGCTGACAGCCCACCCGGAGGTAAAGAATGTAGAATTTGAGCGGTATAAAAGTGTACATGTAAAAAAAGGGCTTTTATGGTTAACGTTTTACAATGAAACTTTTTTGAAAATTCGTTCCGGTATGACGATTAAGGTCTATAATGATGGTCCATCTTTAGAACTTATTGATGAACTGGTGTTTACAGAGAGTATAGACCCCAGCGAAACCGTAAAAAGTACTACGATTGATCTGGCCAACCAGACTCTTTCAAATCAGTTTGTACTGGAATATTCAATCCCGATAGCCGGATCGGATACATCCAAAGTACTTACTGAGGAGGATAAATCGGGCTCAACTTACTCTATATTACATCTCGATACCCTTACTGTAGATCAGGCCCAGGCCAAAATACCGAGTCAGTCCTTTGATCGCAGCAAGCAGATTGATTTGCAAAATCAAAAACATCAATTGAAACACGCTGTTATCGACAGAGGTTCAATTACATTTATAGTGGACAATCACTTACCGATCGATTCCGATATCAAATTAACGCTCTACAATTTTTTAGAAAACGGTTCCTATAAAACAATAAATCTGAGATTGATGGGCGATGAGAACCGTGTAAAAACTATAGATTTGAGTGATATGGAAATAATTAATTACAAAGACCCGGACGCCATTATTGATTCACTGGGTTTTAACGTGGAGGCAACTGTAGATTCTACCACGGATTATGTAACGATTAATGCGGATGATTCTGTGGCCGTGGATATTCAAATAGACTCACTTTACTTTGAATCTATCACTGGGATTTTGGACCGGATAGA
>WJIP01000157.1 GCA_014730185.1 Caldithrix sp.
CCGCTGGGCATAGCCGTAATCACCGTAAATGGCGGCCAACTCGGGTGATGTGTCCATGGACTCAAAGCGTTTTATAGCTTGCAAAAGACTGGATATGCGTTCGTCCTGTTTTCCCAGGATATGCCAGGCCAGGCTTAATCGCCAGTAAGCCCGGGCTTCACCGTAAGGATAGTTTATTGAACGGGCCAAGGCTGCATTTTCAGTAAATATATCAACACATTTATGTGCATTGGAAACGATGTAGTGGTGAGGCAGGGCGTTAACCGAATCGATTTCATCCTTAATATTTTTTGCACTGACCAGGGTAATACATATAAATAATGTAATACATGTTAGATGAACTAATCGATATTTTTGTCGTGGTGCTGTTGAACGTGTCAAGCCAGGCTATGCCTTTTTGAATAATTTAACTCACCGTTAATGAAAACGGTATTACAATCGGTCTTATGATTTTATAATAATATTGTTTTCCTAACGCCTCAATATACCTATTTTAATAACTATAACGCCATAGAAGACCACTTCATTTCCGCGGATCAAAAGCTGAAATCATAGTGCATGCACTATGCTAAACTTATCCTCAAATTACTTAAAAGCTTATTTATTGCGGATGATTAATATCAGAACTGTGTTCCTGTGCAATTTATTATTTGCAGACATGATAAGAAAAGCGTTCGTGTATGTCTAACCTCCTTCTATCTATAATATCACAAAGTGCAGTTTTCACCTGTCAGTATAAAGTGGTGGTGATCCGGATGTGCGTAATACCTGCATTTTACATATTCTGCAACATTTTGAAAAACGGGAATTTTACACCGGTAATATTAATAGAAGGTCGTACTATTTTAGACAGACTGTTATTTGAATCGTTTAAAATAAACGATCAAATACAAAATACAGGAAAAATATCGGTTAATTCATTGTAAACCTATGTTTATACTATAAATTTAAACAAGGAGTACCTTTTTAAAACTGTTCCTCATCGAATAACATATTGATGTGCCGGATTTCCGGAAGCTGTTTTAATTCCTTAATCAGTGCCTGACTCCGGGCGGGATCTTTAAGTTCAACATGGAACGATAATTCCAGATCACCGTTATCGCCAAGGGCCTTGGCATTGATCAGGCGGTAATCCCGGCAGTAGTTCTTCAGGATTTGGTCATAGCGTTCCCGGTCCTCGGAGGAATCTTCGGCAATGACAAACTGCAGCAAAAATTCCTGCCGTCCGCCGCCGATGTTTTCCCATCGGGTAAGAAACAGGGCAATCGTACCGATGATAACCGAACCGGTTAAAGCGATGGAATGCAGCCCCACACCGGCAGCCATACCCACCGCCAGGGCGAAAAATATGAAAATAATATCCTGGGTTTCCTTAACGGCAGTGCGGAAACGAATGATGGACATGGCCCCCACCAAACCAAACGCACGGGCCAGATTATTGCCGATGACCATAATCACCAGCGATGTGATCATCGCCAGGATAACGATGGAATGGACAAAAGATGTAAGATAGCCGGGGCCGCGGTAGGTTTTGCGATAAAACCAGGCAATGATCATCCCACAGGCGAAGGCCACCAATATGTTCTGAATAAAATCATTGAGGGTAATGGATAGTTGAAATATATTTTGGAATTCTTTGAACATGATTAAAATCGATTTCTTCTTAAAGGTTGCCGGGTAATACTATGCCGGTTCAGGTAAGCGTAATCAACCCGTCCGAAAAAGGGATTGCGCTGGTTTTTCAAAAACAGACTCATGGTATATTTGGACAAAGCCTGCCGTGTAAGATTAAAATCTTCGAGAATACGTCGCAACCAGAAGGCAAACCCTCTACGGAATTTGACCTCCATAATGAAATGGTGCGGTAATACCTGAAAAAGCTGCTGGTTTTCTTTCAATTGATCGATTCGGGGGAATTGCAGGGCGCGCAGATTTTTATCGAAGGTGATACGCAGTTGGGGATTGCTTTCGGCATAAAAGGCCTCCCGTTCATAAACACACAGCACCGTGGGCTGCAAATGGTAACGCATCACCTGATACAGAAAACGCTGTGCGTTAATAAAGTTATCCGGTTTTTCAGTAGACTTTAACGGACTCCAATCAAAGTTTTGCCCTTCGAGAAATTGTTCCAATTGATCGAACTTCAATATGGAACGGTCTTTGGATATATAATTTTCATATTTACGTTTGATTTCCAAAAATACCGGATGGTCCGCCTGCAACGTATTGTAGGCCCGGATGCGTACTTTTTTGCGCGTGCGGATGCCTTCGATCTTATCATTGTAATGTTTCAGACGTAATGTATCGAAATAGATACTGCGTACGGTATAGTGTTTATCCGGTCGTTCCTGGCTAAAGGTATCCAGGCGTACATAAGGCATCAAACGTTCACGCAGCGGGTTCAGTTTTTCATTCGGCAACAGAAATTTATATTCAAGGCGCATAGCTTATCTGAAAATATCCTTTATAAAATTGATGAATATGTCTCTCAACAACAGCGATTGACCTTTAATTTTACCGCTGATAACGACGCCCGGTTTGAGCTGCAATGTGGTATCGGCAGCGCTTTTAGCGGTTACCAGAAAAACCTGTTTATTGTCCAGCCGATCCACATCCAGGCCGTTTCTTAATATAACGGCATCGAATACGCCCGATTGTGACGGATGTTTAAAGCGCATGGTTTTTCCGGGTTGAACCGATGCCTGTGCATTCAGTTCGATGGGAAACATCATGATCCACGGATCGGTTTTTTCTAACCGGCCTAACGTATCCGAATAGCTGCTGGTATACAGTTCCCCCGAAAATGGGGCGCGCAGCACCATATCGTTTTTTTGTTTTTGCAAAGACGTTACATTCTTTTCAAGCGTTTCGATTTGAGCCCGTTTCAAGGCAATCATAGCCGGTTTATCGCCGCTCTGCATATTCTGCAGACGGGCACGGGCCACGGCCAGGGCTGCTTTGGACGTCTCATAACTGTTTTTTACGGTCTGAAATTGTTCCCGGGAAATCAGGTCTTTCTTATACAACTCAGCATGACGCTCAAACAAATTTTGTTGATATTCATTATGAACCCGGGCACGTTGCACTTCTGCCCGAGCTTCTGCAACCAGAGCCTGTTTTTCACCGGAAAGTAAGACATCCAGTTCTTTTTGGCGTTCTTTAAGCAGGGCCTGTTGCTCATTTAAATGCCGTTGCAACAACCGGGAGTGAATTATGGCAACGGTATCTCCCCGATTAATCCGTTGTTGTCCGGTGGTTTTATGGTAAAAGGTAAAATCGAATGCATCGCCCCTTTCGGGAATAAAATGCGACACATTTTGCTGCAAACTTTGCAGGTGATTCAATTGTTTGCTTTGCACACCATCATTGGCAGTATTGATGATGAACCATTCTTTATGGGGCCAGACCTTGGCGATGACGTTTATTGTTTGCGGAATGCGCCAGGGGGACAGTAGAATAACCAGGAGTATAACAGCCAGAGCTCCAACCAGAAGCTGGCGTCGTTTTCGCCATTGATGCAGATTGCCCAATCGATCCCAATCCTTCAGTTGTTCAGTTAAAGTAAACCCATAAGATACAACAATTTTTCATTAATCTCAATTGCTACCCGATTTTAAATAGCGTATGGAATTGGTCAAAATTCGGGTAGCCATGTGCGGATGCATACCGCTGTGATTATGACGCAGCACATCCACCAGGCCGGGCAGGGTGTGCAAAATAATTTTGCTTTTACTTCTGGGAATAACCAAAGATGCCGCGCCAATATTACGATCGTGGTCGCGGCCGTAACCTGCGAATACCTCGATTTGATCACCCTTGACCAATAATCCATCGGTTTGCTGTACCGGAGTTTGGTAGTAACTTTTCATAGCCTGGTCCACCGGTAAACCGTTAAATACGGGATGGCGGCGCACAAAATACCAGGAACCCATCCAGGATGCCCGGGTTTTGCCCACATGGCCGTCGTAGTCCAATAAATCATATTTGGACAACCATTGGCCATAGGCATGAGCGGCTTCCGAACCATCCGGTAAAAGCAATAGGGAGCTTCCCCTGTTAAAGGCATCCATTATTTTATCATTCAGATGAATGTGTTGCTGGTAAGGACGCCATGTGAGGCCATCGTTATCGGTATATGCCGGTCCCCCGCAATTGATGGCCACGGTTGTATCACCGGCCTGCACTTTGATGGCGCTGAATTTTGCGTAATTCGTGGTTAACCGGGGAACGGTAATTTTAACCATCTGATCCGTTACGTCCACAGTAAATGTGGTATCCAGGGCAATATTCGGTGCGCCAACAGTGGCTACGATGTCAAAATTTTCTAGAACCGTCTTGCCGTTGATAGCAACATTCATCACGCGGTCTCCGGGTTTTTTCAGAGTGACTTCGGCTAACCGCAGAGTAACCCGGGCCGTATCCGCTGTTAAACCGGTGAAGGTATATTCCAGATTGTTTTTGTAGCCCCAGCTTTCTGTATGATACAACACGTCGTCGTTTGTATTGGCAATTTGCCGATCCGCTTCCACTTCTGAACGCCAGCCATGCAGCAGACGATCGCTTACCATGAGCAGATCATAGTTTTGTCCCGCTGTAAAAGGTTTGGCCTGCATACCCGTCCATTGTTGCAACGTACGTATTAATTGCGGATCAGAGGAAGCAACACCGATGGTCAGTTTTTCATCAAATGTTGTACGGGGATCGACAACCAATATGGAATCTTTGCTCCGCACTCCCTGATCATTCATTAGTTCCAGACGGTGCCAGCCCTCCTGAGTCATCTCGGGGGTGGCTACATTGCGGGCAATGGGATAAACAAACCGATCAGTACGATAATCAGGCAGTTGGTAAACACCTATCCGTTGTTTCTGGCCCTCCGGATCGTGCATGAACAATTTGACCTGTCCTACATGAGGGCGATCGGATTCATTGATCAGAAACAGATCCAGGGTGTCCGATGTGCC
>WJIP01000158.1 GCA_014730185.1 Caldithrix sp.
CTTTAGTTCAAGAGGAGGAGAAGTTAATAAACCGGATATTATTACACCGGGGGCAGCGGCTTCCACGGTCCCCCCGTTTTCATCCCGAGATGTCATGGGGGGCACAAGCATGGCATCACCTCAGGCTGCAGGAGCCATGGCGCTTTTAATGTCTGCTGCCTACCAAAATGAGCCGGCGATGCCGATTCATGGTCCTACGATAAAAAAAGCTATTAAAAATTCAGCCGAACCATTGCCAGCCTATTTACCCATTGATCAGGGTAGCGGTGTTATCAATGTTGTAAAAGCGTTTGAATTTTATACAAGTTTTGTGGAACGTGATGATCATAAAAAGGTAACGGCATATGATATTCGCACTGAAAGCCCTGCGTATGAATCAGGCTCAGGCTCAACAGCTTACTGGCGTTTTGGGAATTATTTTCCGCATGTATTGGATCAACAGCGATTTTATGTTAACCCGGTTTTTGCAAAGAATATGCAGCCGGATGATATCAACAATTTTTACCGTGCTTACGAATTGGATACCAATGTTGATTGGATTAAACTGGAAAAGAAAAATACTTATATCAAAGGTGAAGGCCCCGCGTCGATCGATATTTATTTTGATAAAAGTAAGCTTGATAACCCCGGCTTATATAATGGAAAGGTATATGCCTACAGAAAAGGTAATGTATTCAGCGGCAACGATAAAAAGGATATTGAATTTGAATTGATGTGTACGGTAATTGTCCCCTTACAATTTAACGATGCCAATAATTATCGCTGGTCTTCCGATGCCATCAGACTTAATCCGGGCGAAATAAAACGAATCTATTTCGATATTCCTTATAAAGCTTCCGCGGCCAATATAAACCTGCAAGCTGTTCCGGGTGAATATACCCGGTTACAAGGTTACTTATTCGATCCGGATGGCCGGGAATGGGAAGATGGCTTAATCATTGAAAGTGATAAACAACTAACGGATAAAGTTCAGTTGAACTATCAAGATATGGCACCGGGAACTTGGGAATTAGTTCTGTATGCCAGTTTCACAAACGAAAAAACGGTCTCAGGGACTGCCCAAATATTATTCAGTGGATTAGATGCTTCACCTAAAACAATTAATTATGTTACTTATCAGAATGGCAGTAAACCGGAAGGGTCTCTAAAGGTTATCAACCGGTATAATGATAAAATGGAGGCTCGTGTAAGTGGCGATATCCACGGTTTTCAAAGGGAACGTTATATACAGGATAATACCGAAAAGTATGAGTACATGTTTGATGTATCTGAGGATTTTGATAAAGTTCAATTTACAATCGAACTTAAGCCGAATATTTTTAATTATTTTACAGATTTTGCTATTAATCTGTTGGATACGGAGGGGAAAGCATTGTTAGCCGATGGTATGAGCTACCATAAAAAAACGATAACATTTATTCCTCCGGCATCAGGTTCTTATATTTTACAACTGGTACCGGCCTTTGCAACCCATGAGGCAAAAGCATGGTCGGCGTCTTTGACTGAATCTTACTATTTGTTTAGTGAGATCAATATTGATGGCGGTATTTACAGTTTCTATCCGGATGTGGTAAAGAATATAGAATTTACGATTGAAGGGGTTTTGCCGGTAGCTCCCGAAGATTACTATGTATTCGGAGAACTCTGGTTGGATAGCCAGGATGCACAACGTTTTCGAACCACAATACCGGTCGAGCTTTTTACGGGATTAAATGATTAACAGGTTTTCATGTTAGAGATACTGTTATTGAGTTCAATTGGTGCGATATTATCTTTAGATACCACAGCCGCATTCCAGGTTATGGTTTCTCAACCGGTGGTGGCCTGCGCCCTTATTGGTTGGTTCGGGGGTGATATTGTGTTGGGATTGCATATCGGATTTTTACTGCAGCTTCTGTGGTTAAGTAATTTGCCAGTCGGCGCAGCGCTTGTACCTGAAGGTAATGTCGGTTCTATGATCGCCGCGATTGTGGCCCTGCGTTTGGATAGCCAGTTTCCGAGTGCGGAAAGTATCATCATATTAGCAGCGCTTTTAAGCGCTTTGGTTGCTAGTTATTTTGGTAGAAAAATGGTTAAGGTAATGCGCGATTTAAATGTTCGTCTTTTTGATCGGATGTTAAATAGATTAAAAAATGGCAATATAGCAGCCATAAGCCAAACCAAACTATTGGTTATTGGACAGCAGATCGTTATAGCGGTGTTTTTTGTGTTCCTATTGAGTAGTGTAATGGCTAATTTCTTCAAATTTCTGCTGTTGAATATGCCGCCCCATTGGGATCAGTTTGCACAATATGTTGAGGTGGCGGTGCTGGGTTCAGGCATCGGGTTAACATTAACCCTGTATCATGCTAAAAAAAATGTAATCTGGCTTGTCCCTGGATTCATCCTGGGTCTTCTCATTTGGATTTTATAATAAATGGACGATAATACAAAACAATTAAAATGGACCGATCATCTTTCGATTTTCTTCCGGTCATTTCTTTTGCAGGCCGGATGGAATTTTAAAAGCATGCTGTCCATAGGCTTTGTATTTGCGTTGTTACCGGTAGCTAAAAGGCTGTACAAGACCAATGAAGAGCGTAAGAAATTTTTGTTGCGCCATATCGGTTTTTTTAACGCTCACCCTTATTTTGCTTCTTATGCATTGGGCGCCATTGCAAAAATTGAGGAAGAGACGGTTCAATCC